>NZ_DKJH01000018.1:0-28352 GCF_002454655.1 Methylophilus sp. UBA6697 | reverse complement strand
CTTTTATTGAATAACTTTTTACTTAAAAGTACTTATTAAGAGCAATAACTGTTCCGTTTATGCCCACTGAAAAAAGATCATTTAAATCAATTAAATAGGGGTTTCTTGGTGGATATAAACCATAAAAATGGTTCATTACAACCAATTTTATGGTTTAAATTGGTTTATTACAACCAATTTTAATTTAGCGAGGCTGAAGGAAGATTTCGAGACCGTAAGCATTACGGCCAGGACGCCAGGCTTCATCGACTGCAATGGCAGCGAGAGCAACCAGCGTTTGTGATGTGCTAGGCTGAGTAGTAGTGACTTGAACCACGGGGTAAAAAGCACGTTGCCAGGGTGGAATCCCCAGCATTTGAAAAATCACTTTTAATTCACGTCTTGGACGTTTTGCATCGGGCTGCAACGCTTCACCGCCCGTTCTGGGTGAAACTAACAGCGCCAGCCCCTCTGGCAATGGAATCGGCTGGCCATAACGCTTGTTTAGCGTGATGGCGGCGGGAGAAATCCCCAGCCTGGCCAATGCGATACCGCGCCCTTTACTGACTTTAAACTGCACTTGCCAGTCACCCCAGGTTTGCGTTTGATGTCCCTGCCAAACAAGGGGCGTTTGCGGCAATGCGGCCGGTTTGGCGACACAATACAGGCGCTGCTGATAATGATGCAGATAAGCACGATGATCCGCAGCCTGCCCTTGTAAGGGCAGGTGTAAATAACGGTGCGGCTTCACTGAGGAAAGCTGCTTCCAGTAATCGTGCAATTGTTCTGTATTCGGCATACGCAATTGGCGTTGCTGAAACCAGAAGCGCAACAGGTTTTTTGCACGCACGTCGCCCAGCGTGTGCAGATGCGGGATAGCGATCGACTGTCCCAGCCACTCCTCCCGCACATCGCATTGCAGCAAGTCTTGCTGTGCGAGCGTATCTAGTAAAATTTGGGCATCTGCAAGATGACTGGCACTACGCAGCAAGGCGCTATCCAGTTGCGGGTAGCGCTCACGCAATACAGGCATGGCTTTTTGGCGCATGAAGTTGCGGTCATAGCTAATGTCGGCATTGCTTTCGTCTTCTACCCATTTTAGCTGTTGGATCGTCGCATATTGCAGTAGCTCAGCCTTGGGCACTGTTAACAGCGGCCTGAGCAAATAACGCTCCGCATCCCAATGGCTCATGGCGCTGAGGCCTTTTACCCCGGCACCACGCATGAGCTGCAACAATAAGGTTTCTGCCTGGTCTTGCATGTGATGGGCCGTGACAATCGCATCCGCAGCCAATTGCTGGCGTACTCGCTCTAATGCCTGGTAACGCGCGTCGCGTGCAGCGGCCTCAACGCCCAAGCCGCTTTGCAAATCAACATGCACTTTTTCACTATAAAAAGGGATGCTGTTATCAACGCAAAGTTGTTCGCACATCTGTAGCCAGGCGTCAGCATGCGGGCTGAGACCATGGTGTACATGCATGGCAGACAAGGTAAACGATAACGGGGTCGTCAGTTGTGACAAGGTGTGCAGCAGCACAATGGAATCTACACCACCACTAAGCGCAAGCAATAAATGGGGTGGCTGAGAATGCGGGGCAGACTCCCCAGCTAGAAAGGTCTTAATGACATTTTCTAACTGAGATAGTAAAGACATGCTATTTTTCACTGCTGGTTTTAAATTTACCGTAACTCATCAAACGCTGGTAGCGCGACTCGAGCAGCTGCGGTACTTTTTTAGCTTGTAACGTTTTGAGTTGCTGGCCAATGGCCTGGCCAATACGCTCCATCACTTCTTCGTAGTTACGATGGGCGCCCCCCAATGGTTCACTGATAATATTATCGACCAGGCCCAGGGATTTCAGGCGGTCTGCAGTGATGCCCAAGGTTTCGGCAGCGTCAGGTGCCCTGCTCGCACTCTTCCACAAAATAGAAGCACAGCCTTCAGGCGAGATGACTGAATAAGTCGAATATTGCAGCATGTTCAAATGATCCACGACGCCCAAAGCCAGCGCGCCACCTGAACCGCCCTCGCCGATGACTACGCCGATAATCGGCGTTTTAAGCTCAGCCATCACATATAGGTTACGTGCAATCGCTTCGGATTGGCCACGCTCTTCGGCACCGATACCAGGATAAGCGCCCGGGGTATCGATAAAGGTAATAATTGGCAGATGGAATTTTTCGGCCAGGCGGAATAAGCGCAAGGCTTTACGATAGCCCTCAGGACGCGGCATGCCAAAGTTGCGGTATTGACGCTCTTTGATATCACGGCCTTTTTGGTGGCCCATGACCATGACAGGAATGCCTTTGAAACGGGCAATGCCACCGACAATCGCCGGGTCATCAGCAAAGGCACGGTCACCGTGCAACTCTTGAAAGTCAGTAAACAAGGCGCTGATGTAATCAATGGTATAAGGGCGTTGTGGATGACGCGCGACCTGGGAAATTTGCCAGGCAGTCAAGTTCTGGTAAGTATCTTGCAGCAGCTTGGTATTTTTCTTTTGCAGCAAGTCCAACTCTTTGGAGATATCCAGCGAGTCATGTTCATCGTGTGAAACTTGCAAAGCTTCAATACGCTTTTCGAGGGCAGCAATGGGCTGCTCGAAATCGAGATAAGTCAGTTTACTAGGCGTGAGACGTTTTGCACTCATAATGAATTCCAGTGTGAATTCTTAGAAAAAAAGTTTAGGCATTATAAAGGATTTTGACGTTTTCTTTTGACAACCAGCCCTGCAAATTCTGCAACAGGTCGTCATGCAGCACGACTTGCCAGTCATCGCTCAGCATCAGGCTCACTTGCGCCGACTGGTTATGGTAGTCCACCTTGATCGGGCAGCGCTTTTGCTCTTCGCCCGCGTAACGGTAAGGCGTCAGCACATTCATCAACCTTTGCACATCAGAAGTGCCATTGCAATTCAGGGTGAGCATTTGCGCAAAGCGGTTGCGCACGGCCGCCAGGTCATAGAGTTTTCTGGCGCTGACACGAATACCGCCCGAGAACTCATCATTGCTGATGCGGCCTTCTACCACCAGCAATTGGTCATCTTTAATCCATTGTGCGTGTTGCATGAGCAGCTCTGAGCCAACCACCACATCCACCCTACCCACAGCATCATCCAGCGTGACGATCGCCATTTTGCCGCGCTGGGTCATACGCACGCGCACGCCCATCACCACACCCGCCAGTAATTTGGGCTGATCCTGCGGTGCCAGTTCGCTGAGATTACCTTTAATAAACGGCCCCAATTGTGGCTTATAGCTCAGATACGGGTGGCCACTCAGGTAAAAACCAAGCGCCACTTTCTCTTCTATCAATGCCTGTTCCGGGCTCCAGGGGGCGATACCAGGCAAAGCGTGCCGGGTTTCAACCACGCCGCCAAACAAACAATCCTGCCCGGCATGCGCCGCACTTTGTTCGGCGACACTAATCGCCGTATCCAGCCCGGCCAGCAATGCAGCCCGATTTTGCTCCAGCTTGTCGAAAGCCCCGGCGCGAATCAGTGATTCAATCACCCGGCGATTGACTTTGCGTAGATCCAAACGCTGGCAAAAATCAAAGATATCCTTGAATGGCCCTTGTGCCTGGCGTGAGGCCATGATCAGCTCGATCGCTGCCAAACCAGTGCCTTTAATGGCGCCCAGCCCATACAATACTTGCTGTGCACTCAGCGGCTTAAACTGGTAAATACTGGCGTTCACATCCGGCGGCAGCACATCGACATGGTTGCCCCCGCAGTCATCAAAAAACGTATGCACGTTATCGGTGTTGTTCATATCGGCCGACATGGTTGCCGCCAAGAATGCAGCCGGATAATGCGCTTTAAGGTAAGCGGTATGATAAGCAACCAGCGCATAGGCCGCCGCGTGTGACTTGTTAAAGCCATAGCCGGCAAATTTTTCCAGCAAGTCGAACAGATCGTTAGACTGCTGCAGGGTTAAGCCATTTTTCTGCGCACCTTCGTTGAAAATTTCGCGCTGTTGCACCATTTCTTCAGGTTTCTTCTTACCCATGGCGCGCCGCAACAAGTCAGCGCCACCCAGGCTATAACCGGCCACCACCTGCGCAATCTGCATCACCTGCTCCTGATACACCGCAATACCGTAGGTTTCTTTCAGGATAGACTCGGTGGACGCATGCGGATACTCCACACGCTGCGTACCATGTTTACGGCGGCAGAAGTCAGGAATCAGGTCCATAGGACCCGGTCGATACAAAGCTACCAGGGCAATAATATCCTCAAACAAGTCCGGCTTGGCCTGTTTGAGCATGTCTTTCATGCCGCGCGATTCCAGCTGGAATACCGCGGTGGTATTGGCCGTTTTCAGCAAATGGTAACTGCGTTTATCGTCTAGCGGGATGGTCTCAAAACTCAGCGGTGGCAACTCTTCTTGCGCGCGCTGGGCGTTGGCATTTTCCAGCGCCATATTGAGAATGGTCAGCGTACGTAAGCCCAAAAAGTCGAACTTAACCAGGCCAACGGCTTCCACATCGTCTTTATCGTATTGACTGACCAGGCTATCACCATTCGGTTGGCAATACACCGGTGAAAAATCAGAAATCTTGCCTGGGGCAATCAACACGCCACCGGCGTGCATACCGATATTACGCACCAGGCCCTCAAGGCGGAGCGCCAAGGAAAGTAACTCTGCGACTTCTTCCTCTTTTTCGCGTCGCTCTTGTAACTGCGGCTCTTTTTCCAACGCTGATTCCAGCGTGATGCCCAACTCCAGCGGGATCAGCTTAGCGATGCCATCGACGAAGTTAAACGGTAAATCCAGCACGCGGCCCACATCGCGGATCACCGCTTTAGCCGCCATGGTACCGAAGGTGGCGATCTGCGACACTGACGCCAAGCCATACTTATGCTTGACGTAATCGATGACGCGATCTCGTCCTTCCATACAGAAGTCAATATCGAAGTCGGGCATGGAGACCCGCTCAGGGTTGAGAAAACGCTCAAACAGCAAGTTGTATTTGAGTGGATCCAGATCGGTAATCCCCAGGCTGTAAGCGACTAGTGAGCCCGCACCTGAGCCCCGGCCCGGCCCAACCGGCACGCCATTATTTTTGGCCCAGTTAATAAAATCAGCCACAATGAGGAAGTAGCCAGGGAAGCCCATCTGCACAATGATGTTGCACTCGAACTGCAATCGGTCTTCGTATTCCTGGCGCTTGGCTTCGCGCTGCTGCTCATCCGGATATAAATAGGCCAGGCGGTGCTCCAGCCCCAGTTTTGACTGGTCCACCAGGTACACATCCAGGCTTTCGCCATTCGGCGTCGGAAAGTCTGGCAAATAGTTTTTACCCAGTGTCAGCGCTAGGTTGCAACGCTTGGCAATCTCCACCGAGTTCTGTAACGCCAATGGCATATCGGCAAACAGGGCCTGCATCTCGGCCTGCGTTTTCACATATTGGGTCGCGACAAACTTGCGTGGACGCCGTTTATCGGCCAGCACATAGCCTTCAGCAATACAGGTACGCGCCTCATGCGCCATATAGTCGTCTGCGGTTTGAAATTGCACCGGGTGCGTCGCTACCACCGGCAGATCCAGTTGCTGCGCCACCAGCACGGTTTGCTGTATCAGTTGCTCTTGCGCGTAGCCTTCGGGCGTGCCAGCTTCATGCACGCGCTGCACTTCAAGATAATAACGACCAGCAAATACCTGCGCCCATTGCTGCGCATATTGCAAAGCCACTGCCTGATTGCCTGCCTGCAAGGCGAGTCCAACATCGCCTGCCGCGAAACCTGAAAGCACTAACAAGCCGGCATTTTTCTCTACCAACCACTCGGCCTTGATTTCTGCGCGTTCGCGATACTGGTTTTCGAGATAAGCACGGGATAGTAATTCGCATAAATGGCGATAGCCTTGCTGATTCTGCACCAGTAATAGCAAGCGCTGCGGTTGATCGCGCTGTACCGTATTTTCAATCCAGACATCGCAGCCAAGCACAGGCTTCAAGCCTTTGCCACGGGCGGCTTTATAGAATTTGACTGCGCCAAACAGATTGGAGAGATCAGTCAATGCGATAGCGGGCATCGCATCGTTTTTGGCGGCTTTGACATAGTCGTCAATGCGCACTGTGCCATCCACAATGGAATACTCACTGTGACAGCGCAGATGAATAAATGCTGGTTGAATGGTGGGAATTTCAGACGCTTCCATGGCTTTATTTTAACCGCCAACGCACTTTTTTGTACCTATGACGGGTGCAAATAATCTGGTTGACAGCGTTAAAATTCCCACGAAGGAAAGGAGACGACTCTGGCAGCGCAAACAATAAAAAATTTAATTCGCCAGGCATAATGCTCTATGATGTCAGGCGTTTTCGTGAATAGATGACTGATCATGCCTAATGCCACTGCTTTACTGGATGACCCGATACTGGTTGAGGATGACTTGCCCAGCCTTGGCCAAACCCTGCCGTTCTTTCAACTGGTGAACCATGCGCTGGAAGATGTTTCATTAGACACCTTTCGTGGCCAGCGTAAAATCCTGCATTTCTTCCCAGGCATAGACACCTCTACCAGCGCCAATAGCGTACGCAGGCTGGACGGCATCGGAGCAAGCCTGGAGAATACCGTCATTCTGCACATCTCGCCTGATTTGCCCTTTACCATGACACGTTTCTGCAGCGCAGAAAATCTGTCTGCAGGCATTCATTTATCCACCATGCGTGGCCGTGACATGCTTAAGAACTATGGTGTGCTGATGATGAGCAGCAAACTGGCCGGACTACCTGCGCGTGTGCTGATGGTCGCTGACGAAGATGACCGCGTATTGCATGTGGAACTGGTCAAGGAATTAACCAGTGAGCCCGACTACGATGCTGCCCTGGCTGCACTACAAAAATGATTCCCTTACTTTTTATGTGGTTGATTGACATTGGCTGACAAGTTAAAGTGCTCGTTTAACACTCATTCATCATGTTTTGGAGAAGATTATGGCAAGCGTAACGCTTAAAGGTAACCCGGTCGCCGTTGGCGGTAAATTTCTGGCTGCAGGCGACGCTGCCCCGGCTTTTCAACTGGCAGATGCCAAACGCAATCTGGTTGGCCTGGATGCCTACGCCGGCAAGCGTAAAGTACTGAACATTTTCCCTAGCATTGATACACCAACTTGCGCGACTTCAGTACGCACGTTCAACAAAGAAGCCAGCAGCGTGAACAATACCGTTGTATTGTGTGTATCTGCTGACTTGCCGTTTGCACAAAGCCGTTTCTGCGGCGCAGAAGGGCTGGAAAACGTAGTCACCTTGTCTACTTTCCGTGACACGGCAAAATTTGCCACTGACTACGGCGTATTCATCACTGACAGCAGCCTGGCTGGCTTAACTGCACGTGCGGTTGTAGTGCTGGATGAAAACAATCAAGTATTGCATAGCGAACTGGTGGGCGAAATCGCTGATGAGCCAAACTATGCTGCTGCGCTGGCTGTATTGAAATAAGCAATTAGCACGCAATAAAAAAGCCAGCAGATGCTGGCTTTTTTATTTGGCTAAGACGACGCTTAAACGCGCTTGAACAACAGGCTGCCGTTAGTGCCGCCAAAACCGAAGTTGTTTTTCAGGGCATATTCGATCTGTAGATCACGTGCGGTGTTAGCGCAGTAATCCAGATCGCACTCCGGATCCTGATTAAACAAGTTAATAGTAGGCGGTGAAATCTGATTGTAAATAGACAATACAGTAAATACAGACTCCAAACCACCGGCGCCACCCAGTAAGTGACCTGTCATAGACTTGGTGGAGTTCACCACCAGTTTATAAGCGTGGTCACCAAACGTCGCTTTAATCGCGTTGGTTTCGTTGGCATCACCCAACGGCGTCGATGTGCCATGTGCATTCATAAACTGCACCTGATCAGGGTTAACGCCTGCATTTTTCAGAGCGTTTACCATGGATCGACGTGGGCCATCCATATTTGGCGCGGTCATGTGATAGGCATCAGCACTTAAACCATAGCCAGCCAGTTCAGCATAAATTCTGGCACCACGGGCTTTGGCGTGCTCATACTCTTCAAGCACCATCACCCCGGCCCCTTCACCAATGACAAAGCCATCACGGTCTTTATCCCAGGGACGACTGGCCGTTGCCGGATCATCATTGCGACTAGACAAGGCGCGCGCAGAGGCAAAGCCACCAACGCTCAGCTCGGTAATCGCTGCTTCAGCGCCACCAGCCACCATCACATCGGCATCGCCGTACTCAATCATGCGTGCTGCTTCACCAATGCTGTGCGTGCCTGTGGTACAGGCCGTCACCACGGCGATATTCGGGCCTTTTAAGCCCAGCATGATCGACAGGTTGCCAGAAATCATATTGATAATGGTGCCAGGAATAAAGAATGGCGAGATCTTGCGTGGGCCACCTTCGTCATAACTGTCGTTAGTGGACTCAATCAAGCCCAAACCACCAATCCCGGAACCGATGGTGACACCGATGCGCTCGGCATTGGCGTCAGTCACCTCCAGGCCAGAATCACGGAAGGCTTCCAGGCCAGCTGCCAGGCCATACTGGATAAAAGTATCCATACGGCGGGCATCTTTGGCCGGAATAAAGTCTTCAGCGTTAAAGCCTTTGACTTCGCCTGCAATTTGCGAAGCGAATGGTGTGGGATCAAATTTGGTGATGCGGGTAATGCCTGATTGACCAGCAACCAGATTGTCCCAAGCGGTTTGGGTACCAATCCCTACTGGAGACACCACGCCCAAGCCAGTTACTACTACTCTGCGTTTCGTCATAATAGAAAATCAGCCCTCTTGCGAGGGCTGATTGAAGAATGAAGTCAATGAATTACTTGAGGTTTGCGTTGACGTAGTCAATCGCTTGCTGCACGGTTGTGATTTTTTCTGCTTCGTCGTCAGGAATTTCGCAATCGAATTCTTCTTCCAAAGCCATCACCAATTCTACGGTGTCCAGAGAATCTGCACCCAGATCATCTACGAAAGATGATGTGTTTTTAACGTCAGCTTCGTTTGCACCCAGTTGTTCACAAACGATTTTCTTTACGCGTTGTTCGATGTCGGACATCTAAAATACCCCTTTGTTGATAAGTGTCGTGTTCAATAAACCGGTATTCTAGCAAAACTTGCCCAGAATACCAAAGAAACTATATATTAAGCGCAGTACATACCACCATTGACATGGATGGTTTCACCAGTAATGTAAGCAGCCGCAGGCGACGCCAGGAAAGCAACCGTGGCAGCGATTTCATCGACCTGCCCCAAACGGCCGACCGCAATGCGCTCCAGCATTTTGGCTTTAATCTCTTCTGGCAGTTCGGCCGTCATGTCGGTTTCAATGAAACCAGGCGCGACACAGTTCACCGTAATGCCACGACTACCAACCTCTTGCGCCATGGACTTGGTAAAACCGGTCATCCCTGCTTTCGCGGCAGCATAATTCACTTGCCCGGCATTGCCCATATGGCCTACCACGCTGGAAATATTGATAATACGGCCCTGGCGCGCTTTCATCATCGGGCGCAACACCGCCTGGCTCATACGGAACACTGACTTCAGGTTGGTGTTCAATACAGCATCCCAGTCTTCATCCTTCATGCGCATCAGCAAGGTATCTTTGGTGATGCCAGCATTGTTGACCAGAATAGAAACTTCACCGTATTGTTCAGCAATCTGCTTTAGAACCGCTTCGATCTGTTCGGGCTGGGTCACATCCAGCGCCAAACCAACGCCATTCACACCGGCGGCCTGCAGGTGGGCAGTAATCGCTTCTGCCCCGCTGGCCGAAGTCGCCGTACCAATCACGGTTGCGCCCTGCTTACCCAAGGTCTGCGCAATCGCTGCGCCAATGCCACGGCTTGCGCCAGTCACCAATGCTACTTGCTGATTCAACATATCCACTCCTTATTGCGCAACAAATGCTTGCACAGATTCATCATTGACCAGTGCGACACAAGTCATGTCAGCCACAATGCGCTTGGCTAAACCAGCCAGCACCTTGCCCGGGCCACATTCGGCAGCACTCAACACCTCTTGCGAGGCTAATTGTTGCACGGTCTCTACCCAGCGGACCGGGCTATGCAACTGGCGCACCAGTGCGTCTTTAATTTGCGCGGCATCGCTATATGCCACCACGTCCACATTGTGCAATACTGGCACCACAGGCGCTTGCACAGCCACGTTTTGTAAATATTCACGCAGCTTATCCGCCGCAGGCTTCATCAGCTCACAGTGCGATGGCACGCTAACAGGTAACGGCAAAGCACGTTTAGCACCTTTAGCTTTGGCCAACTCCATGCCGCGCTCAACCGCGGCTTTGTCACCAGCAATCACCACTTGGCCGGGTGAATTAAAATTCACCGCCTGCACCACCTGGCCCTGAGCCGCTTCGGTGCACACGGCACGCACGGTGTCATCATCCAGGCCCAAAATAGCGGCCATGGCGCCCTGACCTTCTGGTACCGATTGCTGCATGACCTGGGCGCGAAACTTGACCAATGGCAAGGCATCTGCAAATGAAATGGCGCCGGCAGCCACCAACGCAGTATATTCACCCAGGCTGTGGCCAGCCATGGCTGTTGGCAGCTTGCCACCAAGCGCCTGGTAGACGCGCCATGTGGCCACGCCTGCAGTCAGCATGATAGGCTGTGTATTTTCAGTCAGGTTAATTTCGTCATTGGCTTCTGTCGCCATTTTCCAGAAATCGACACCCAGTACGGAGGAAGCCTCATCAAAGGTTTGCTTGACGATGGCATGTGCCTCCAAGCCCTGCATCATGCCAACAGACTGTGAGCCCTGGCCTGGAAAGAAAAAAGAAAATTTAGACATAATGTTTGATCGCGTATTGACTAAAAAATAGGCAGGTCATCACATACATGACGCCTGCACACAGAAATTGTACCGGTTTAATACTTGACCAGCGCAGAACCCCAGGTAAATCCACCACCAAACGCCTCCATGAGCAGAATCTGCCCGCGCTGGATGCGGCCATCACGCACGGCAGTGTCCAGCGCCAAGGGAATAGACGCTGCAGAAGTATTACCGTGCCTATCTACCGTGATCACCACTTTCTCCATGGGGAGATCCAGTTTTTTGGCGGTTGCTTGCAGAATGCGAATATTGGCCTGGTGCGGCACCAACCAGTCAATGTCAGACTTTTGCATATTATTCGCTACCAGCGTCTCATCCACAATCTGGTCCAGTGTATTCACCGCCATTTTAAACACAGCATTGCCTTCCATCACCACGGTATCCGGACCATCCGTATTACGTGGCACATGCAGGTACGTTTCGTAATTACCATCGGCATGAATATGCGTAGAAAGCACCCCAGGTTGCTCGCTGGCTTGCAGAATCACCGCACCAGCGCCATCGCCCCATAAGATACAGTTGCTACGGTCGGTGTAATCAGTGATGCGGGTAAACGTATCTGCGCCGATGACCAGCACGTTGCGGTACTGGCCTGACTTGATAAATTGATGGGCAGTGGTCAGCGCATAGACGAAGCCGCTACAGACGGCCTGCACGTCAAATGCCGGACAGCCGCTGATACCTAATTTGCGTTGCACCATCGTTGCTACGCTGGGGAAGATTTTGTCTGGTGTGGTCGTCGCCACAATAATCAGGTCAATATCCTGCGGCTGAATGCCTGCGGTCTCAATAGCATTGCGTGCCGCATGGGTAGCCAAGTCACTGGTGCGCTCATCCGTGACACGATGGCGTTGCTTGATACCGGTCCGGGCAAAAATCCACTCATCGGTGGTATCGACCATCTTTTCCAGATCGGCGTTGGTTAAAATAGTGGGCGGCAGATAGCTGCCAGTGCCTGCGATGCGTGCGTTAATCATCCGTACGATTATGCCTTAATTGGGTCAAATTACCTAGCCGAATGCAGCTCAGGACTGCTCGGAAGTCGTCAGGTGCTCGATCTCAAGCTGAGCCTGAATACGCTTTAAAATACCGCTCTGCGCCTCTTCCATGGCGACATGAATCGCATGGTAAAAACCGACACTGTCCGCTCCACCATGGCTTTTCACCACAATACCGCGCAAGCCTAAAAAGCTGGCGCCATTATAGCGACGCGGATCCAGGCGTTTTTTGAACGCTTTTAATACCGGGAAAGCACCGAGCGCCATCAATTTGGTCAACCAGTTGCGCTTGAATTCCTGCGTCAGGAACTTGCCCATCATGTGTGCCAGGCCCTCAGTGGTTTTTAATGCCACATTACCGACAAAACCATCGCAGACCACGACATCGGTTGTGCCTTTGAAAATATCATCGCCTTCAACGTTACCGTAAAAGTTCAAATGGCTGCCACGCAGCAACTCTGCCGCCTGCTTGGCCACTTCATTGCCCTTAATATCTTCCGAGCCAATATTAAGCAGGCCAACAGTAGGATTGGGTTTATTGCTGATACAGCTCACCACCATCGCCCCCATAATGGCAAACTGGTACAGGTGCTCTGGGGTACAGTCAGCATTGGCACCGAGGTCGAGCATAAACGTACTGCCATTTTCAGAAGGCAACGTCGAGGCAATGGCCGGACGGTCAATACCAGGCAAGGTTTTAAGCACAAAACGTGCGGTTGCCATGAGAGCGCCAGTATTGCCCGCGCTGACACAGGCTTGCGCCTCGCCGGTTTTGACCATATTGATGGCCACGCGCATGGAAGAATCTTTTTTATTTTTCATCGCGCTTTGCGGCGACTCATCCATCAACACCACTTCGCTGGCATGATGCACGCGCAAACGCGGATTAGGCGATACATGCAATGCTTTTAATTCGGCCTCAACCGCATCTTGCAAGCCAACCAGAATAATATTGAGATTAGGATTTTCGTTTAAAATACGCACTGCCGCAGGCACAGTCACATGTGGACCGTGATCTCCCCCCATGGCATCAATGGCAATCACTACTTCTTGTGAATGCACGTGTTGACCAGTTGTCATGTCATTTCCCAAATTTACTTTCCATGCACGGCACCTGTTATTAAAACACAGTGCTCAATTACTCAGATGCAGGCAAGTGCAGGCTTACGCCAGATACACAAACGCCGCGCATTTTACTGCGCGGCGTGTTTTAAAGCTTGACGCTTTAATGCAGCGATTATTCGCCTTTAGCTGGCATCACTTTACGGCCACGGTAAAAACCGTTAGGGCTCACGTGATGACGCAAATGTACTTCACCAGTCGTTGGCTCAATCGCCAAAGGTGGGTTTGTCAAAAAGTCGTGTGAACGGTGCATACCACGCTTGGACGGTGTCTTTTTGTTTTGCTGAACTGCCATTTATATACTCCAAAATCAAACCGCCACACCTCAGAGAATGAAGTTAAAGGGCAGTTATAAATAAACTTAAAATGCTACCTAATCCGCAATTATAAAATATTCCAGAGACAACTGCAAATAAATCCTGCAAATATCGCTTTTGATTTGCTTTTTTGCATTTTCAGCGCACACAAACCAAATACTCAGCGATCATTTATCCAGCTTTAACTGCTTGAGCGCCGCAAACGGATTAGGTTTTTCACCGGCAGATTGCTGCAAACTGACGCACGCTTCTTCATGCATCACCGCAATTGGCAAGGCCATCAACAACTCATCTTCAACCAACGACTCAATGGTCGTTTCGTCACCCTCTTCCAGCCAGTCCACGTGCTCATCTTCAAGCAGCGCTTCCGGCGGCTCATCGCACAATGCAAACTCAAATTGCAAATCAAGCGCTTGCGGCAACGGGGCAAAACAACGCTGGCACACCAACGGTAACGCCGCCTGCACCGCTAAGGACAACATAGGCAAGGCAGTCTCGCTAAAAAAACGCGACGGCAACCCTTGTAATTGATAATGCACGCGCAACGCGCCCAATGCAGCGGCATCGGTGACGCCCAATGCTTGCAAGGCCTCTTGCAAGCGCGGCAAAGATGACAGCGCCAACTCACCCTCACTGTTTTTTTGCTGCCGGGCCAGCTCCTGAAATCGCGTCATAAGCTAAGAAAACTCTCAATATAAACAAGCATGACACTATAG
The DNA here is from genome assembly GCF_002454655.1 of Methylophilus sp. UBA6697. Lineage (NCBI taxonomy): Bacteria > Pseudomonadati > Pseudomonadota > Betaproteobacteria > Nitrosomonadales > Methylophilaceae > Methylophilus > Methylophilus sp. UBA6697. Next base: position 14,387 of record NZ_DKJH01000018.1, on the reverse strand, counting down.
CAAACTCGGCCGATCTTGACGACCAGCCATGCAGCAGACACGGCCAAAAATGACGTTCTACTTTTTAAGACCTCGGTTTGTTGTTATAATGACGTCGCATCACGCGGCGCTCTTTATCAAGGGCGCACTCATGGTGCCGGTTTGCATAATCGGCCATCCGCTCAGGCGGCCTTGTTAGTGCAAAACCACAACCAAACCAACTCAAAGCGCTTTAAATACAAGCAGTTGCTAACTAAATAAACGGTTGAGTTACTAAAAGACTCTGTCCTTTTTTCTTGCTTTAAGGGTAATGTGTGTTTAAGAAAATTTTAGTCGCGAATCGCGGTGAAATTGCGGTACGTATTGTGCGCGCCTGTTCAGAAATGGGCATCAAGTCGGTGGCCATTTACGCGGATGCCGACCGTCATGCCTTGCATGTCAAGAAAGCTGACGAAGCCTATAATATTGGCTCTGACCCGGTGGCAGGCTACCTGAACGCACACAACATCGTGAACATTGCTGTGGCTGCAGGCTGTGACGCCTTGCATCCTGGCTATGGCTTCCTGTCTGAAAATCCTGAGCTGGCTGAGGTCTGTGCCCGCCGCGGTATTAAGTTTATCGGCCCTGAAGCTGACGTAATTCGCCAGATGGGTGACAAGATTCAGGCACGTAACGCCATGATCAATGCGGGTATTCCCTGCGTGCCAGGTAGTGATGGCAACCTGGAATCTCTAGATGCCGCTGTGCAACTGGCTAAAAAGATTGGCTATCCGGTGATGTTAAAAGCCACCAATGGTGGTGGTGGCCGCGGCATTCGTCGTTGCGATAGCGAAAAAGAATTATTAAGTAACTACGACCGCGTGATTTCCGAAGCCAGCAAAGCCTTTGGCAAACCTGAAGTCTTCCTGGAAAAATGCGTCGTACATCCTCGCCATATTGAAGTACAGATTTTGGCCGATGCGCATGGCAATGTCATCCACTTGTTTGAACGCGACTGTTCTATCCAGCGCCGTAACCAGAAGCTGATTGAAATTGCACCTTCGCCACAACTGTCGCAAGCCCAGCGCGATTACATTGGCGGCCTGGGCGTCAAGGCCGCGAAAGCCGTCGGTTATGAAAATGCCGGCACGGTCGAGTTCTTGCTCGATTCAGACAACAATTTCTACTTCATGGAAATGAACACCCGCTTGCAGGTGGAACATACCGTGACTGAAACCATTACCGGTGTTGATATCGTACAGCAACAGATTCGTGTCGCTGCCGGCTTGCCACTGCAGTACAAGCAAAGCGAAATTGCTTTCCGTGGTTTTGCCATGGAATACCGTATCAATGCCGAAGATCCACAAAAGGATTTTCTGCCCAGCTTTGGCAAGATCACGCGCTACTATGCACCCGGCGGCCCCGGTGTGCGTATGGATGCGGCGATTTACAGCGGCTATGTCATTCCGCCCTACTACGACTCCATGTGCGCCAAACTGACAGTTTGGGCTTTGGACTGGGAAGGTGTGATTGAGCGCGGTCGCCGTGCGCTGAACGACATGGTGGTGTATGGCGTCAAAACGACGATCCCTTACTACCAGCAAATCATGCTGCACCCGGATTTCCGGGCTGCCGATTTCAACACCAGCTTTGTGGAACAACATCCCGAGCTGACTGAATATGATGTCGGATTACCGAAAGAGTTGATGGCCGCAGCGATTGCTGCCGCGATTGCTGCCCACGAAGGCATTTGATTAACCGTATTGCAGATATTAATTTAGATCGACAAGATTATGAGCAAAATACATGTCACCGAACTCGTTTTAAGAGATGGACACCAATCCCTGATCGCGACGCGCATGCGTACCGAAGATATGCTGCCGATCGCCAGCAAACTGGATGAGATTGGTTTCTGGTCCCTGGAAGCCTGGGGCGGTGCCACCTTTGACGCCTGTGTGCGCTTTCTGAAAGAAGATCCATGGGAGCGCTTGCGCAGTCTGCGCAAGGCATTGCCAAACACGCCTATCAACATGCTGTTACGTGGCCAGAATCTGCTTGGCTACCGCCATTACTCTGACGATGTCGTGCATGCCTTCGTCAAACAGGCGGCTGACACTGGTGTGGATGTGTTCCGCATTTTTGATGCAATGAACGACATCCGCAACTTGAGAACAGCGATCGAAGCCGTTAAAAACGTTAAGAAACACGCGATTGGCACCCTGTCATTCACTACCAGCCCGGTGCATGACATCAATTACTTCGTCAACATGGCCAAAGAGCTTGAGGGCTTGGGTTGTGACAGTATTGGTGTCAAAGACATGGCAGGTTTGCTAACCCCAACCCTGGCGGGCGATCTGGTCAAAGCATTGAAAGCCGCCGTCAGCGTACCGGTTCACATGCATAGCCACGCCACCTCTGGCTTGGCCAGCATGGTGATGCTGAAGAGCGTGGAAAACGGTGTGGATATTATCGACACTTGCAACTCATCCTTCTCTGAAGGGGCCAGCCATCCGACCACTGAGAGTCTCGTGGCCGCATTAAAAGGCACGGAGTATGACACCGGCCTCGACTTGGGAAAACTGCAGGAAATCACCGCTTACTTTAAAGAAGTACGCAAGAAATACTGGCAGTTCGAAAGCGAATTTACTGGCGTGGATACCCGCGTTCTGGTTAACCAGGTGCCAGGCGGCATGATTTCCAACTTGTCTAACCAGTTGAAAGAACAAGGCGCACTCAACCGTATGGATGAAGTGCTGGCTGAGATTCCGCGTGTACGCCAGGATCTTGGTTACCCTCCGTTGGTTACGCCTACCTCACAAATCGTGGGTACGCAGGCTGTGTTGAACGTATTGACCGGTGGCCGTTACAAGTCCATCACCAACGAAGTGAAGAACTACTTGTTGGGCCAATATGGTAAAGCGCCTGCTGCTGTGAATGCAGACGTACGCAAACAGGCGGTAGGCGATGCAGAAGTCATCACTTGCCGTCCGGCGGACTTGCTGCAGCCAGAACTGGCGAGATTGCAATCTGAAGCTGAGCGTTTCGCCAACAATGAGCAAGATGTACTGACCTACGCCATGTTCCCGGATATTGGTCAGACCTTCTTGCAAGAACGCAATGCCGGTTCATTGACACCAGAACCGCTACTGAGCAAAGACGCCGTGACTCAGCAAACCGCTGCCGCACGCTACGCGCCTAACGAATTTAACATCACACTGCACGGTGAAACCTACCATATCAAACTGACAGGTAGTGGCCACGCCGGTGAAGAGCGCAAGCCTTACTACGTTAAAGTCGATGGTATCTCGGAAGAAGTCTTTGTAGAAACGCTGAGCGAGATGGAAGTCAGTGGCGGTGCGAATAATGGCTCTGCTGGCGGCAAGAAAAAAGCGTCTGTGGCGGCCAGCGGTCGTCCACGCCCTAGCCACCCAGGTTGCGTCACCACCGCCATGCCAGGCACCATTGTTACTGTCAAAGTCAATGTCGGCGACAAGGTCAACGCAGGTGATGGCGTGCTGGTGATTGAGGCGATGAAAATGGAAAACGAAATCCAGGCCAGCAAATCAGGCACTGTGGTTGCGATCCATGTCGCCAAAGGTGACAGCGTCACCCCGGATGAAACACTGATTGAAATTCAACCAGAATAATCCAGTGCACAAAAATCCCTGAAGCAATTCAGGGATTTTTGCTTTTAGCCATGACAAAATCTATCATTCTCGCCTCTTCTTCTCGTTACCGCCGCGAAGTGCTGCAAAAGCTGCATATCCCGTTTGAGTGCATCTCGCCCGAAATTGACGAAACCCCGCTTGATGGCGAAAGCCCTGAGCACACCTCGTTGCGCCTGGCCGAAGGCAAGGCACGCAAAGTAGCCGAGAGCCAGCCTCATGCGCTGATTATTGGCTGCGATCAGGTGGCAACAGTCGATGGCTTGCAGATAGGCAAACCTGGCAATCACGAGAATGCGGTCAAACAACTGACCATGCTTAGCGGCAAAGAAGTGATTTTTCATAGTGCGCTGTGTTTGTACGATAGTAGCAGCCAGTACATGCAATCGACTAATGTGCCCTACTTTGTTAAATTCAAAGCATTAACGGCCCTGCAAATTGAAACCTACTTGCGGCTGGAGCAACCCTACGACTGCGCAGGCAGCGCGAAGTCTGAGGGCATGGGCATCGCGCTGCTAGACTATATGCGTGGTGACGACCCCAATGCGCTGATTGGCCTGCCAGTGATCGCACTGGTCAATATGCTGCAACAAGCTGGCGTTGATGTCTTATCCACCTCCAGGATTTAACCCCGCTACCTCTGGCGCCGAATAAAATCATGTGTTAACTTTTGAACGGCTGTTGCGTTAAGGCAGTCTCAAGCGTGTACGCTTACATACAAAAAACGAGAGGATATTCATGCGATTCAGCTCCCTGCTGTTATTTTCCCTGGGTAGTGTTTCATTGTGCAGTAGTTCATTAGCACAAGCAGAAGTGACGACGACCAGTCCGCAATCAGACCAAACCAGCGTCGCGGTGACCATCTACAACGAAGACCTGGCGCTAGTGAAAGATAACCGTAAACTCAGTCTGAATAATGGCTTATCTGCGTTGTCATTCCGTGATGTCAGTGCACAAATCAAACCCGAAACGGCCTTGTTGCGTAGCCTGTTGCCCAATACCAGCCTGCAAGTGCTGGAGCAGAACTTTGACTTTGACCTGCTCACCCCACAAAAACTGCTGGAGAAACACGTAGGCCAGCAAGTCACGATTATCCGCACTAACCCAAGCACAGGTGCCGAAACGCAAGAAACCGCAACCGTGTTATCCGCACAAGATGGTGTCGTGCTCAAAATCGGCAACCGCATTGAAACTGGCATCCCTGGCCGCATCGTTTACCCTAACGTGCCAGGCCAACTCAAAGACCGGCCAACCCTGACCACGCAGGTGCAATACAAAGGGAATGATCAATCTAAAGACAGTGGGCAAACCAGCCTTGAATTAAGCTACCTCACCGGCGGCCTGCAATGGAAAGCCGACTACGTGGCCGAGCTGAGCAGCAAAGAAGACGCGATTGACCTCTCCGGCTGGGTCACACTCACCAATACCAGTGGCACGGCTTATCCTAATGCCAAAGTGCAACTGGTGGCAGGTGACGTTAACCGTGTGCGCGAAACCATCCGCCCCAAAACCATGATGATGCGCTCTGAAGCTATGGTGGCTGATGCAGCCATGCCCAGCGAGCAAGGCCTGCTTGAATATCACCTGTATACGCTACCTCGCACGACGACCATAGGCGAGAACCAGACCAAACAAGTCGCCCTGCTTTCTGCCCAGCGTATTCCTGCACGTAAAGAGCTGGTATTAACGGGCGCCGATTATTACTATCAGGGCCAGTACCGCGACGTTGAGAAAAAACAAAAGGTGCAAGTGTTTGTCGAGTTTGAAAATAAGGAAAGCAGCAAGCTAGGCCTGCCTTTACCTAAAGGCACCATGCGCGTGTATAAAAAAGATAATGATGGCACCGCACAATTTGTCGGTGAAGACCAGATCGACCATACGCCGAAAAACGACACCGTACGTCTTAAACTCGGCAACGCGTTTGATGTCACCGCCGACCGCGTGCAAACCGACTTTAAAAACCTGAGCAAACCAAACCAGACGCAACTTTATGAAAGCGCTTATGCCATCACCCTGCATAACGCTAAAAAAGAAGCCGTGACAGTGACGGTGCAAGAGCCGATCAATGGCGACTGGAAAATCCTCAATGAATCACAAGCACATAAGAAAACCAGCGCGCACCAAGCCACCTGGCAAGTCAATGTGCCTGCTGAAGGTGATGTGACGCTTAAATATCGTGTACAAGTGAAGTATTAATCTCTCGCCATCCAAGCAGTCTCAGAAAAAGCATTCTTGCAAAAGAATGCTTTTTTTATGCCCTGCATGGGATAATCCGGCTTTTAAAAACCTATCGATCATATTATGGCTGCCGGCACTTTATACTTTATCCCCGTCCCTCTCGCTGAAGGCACCACCCCGCAACAAGTGCTCCCGCCAGAAGTCGTGCAACGCATGCACAGCCTGCGCCACTTTATTGTCGAAAATGAAAAAACTGCGCGCCAGTTTCTAGCCGCCAGCGGCCATCCGGTGCCTATCCGCGAATTAAACCTGTCAGTGCTCACTAAAGATACACCGAGTAAAGACCTGGCTAAATTATTGCAACCCATACAGCAAGGCACTGACGTAGGGTTAATGAGCGAAGCTGGCTGCCCGGGCATTGCTGACCCTGGCGCCGCATTAGCTGCGGTTGCACATCACAAAGGCATACGTGTAGTGCCTTTAATCGGCCCTAGCAGTTTGTTACTGAGCTTGATGGCCAGCGGCCTCAATGGTCAGCGGTTTACGTTTTTAGGCTATTTGCCCAGCGATAAAAACGAGCGTATCAAAACCATCAAAGGCATTGAGTTTGACTCCAGAAAACAACAGGCCACACAGCTGTTTATCGAAACGCCTTACCGCAACCAGCATGTGCTGGAAGACCTGGTTGCCAACCTGCAACCGCTCACGCTGCTATGCGTGGCATGCAATATCACGGCACAAGATGAATTGATTGTGACCAAAACCATCGCCGACTGGAAAAAATCAGCGTTGCCGGATGTGCATAAGAAACCCACCGTGTTTTTGCTACTCGCATAATGAATAATTAAGTGCATAAAAAAGCCCCGCATCAAGCGGGGCTTTTCATAGCCAGCGATCAATCAGACTGAGCGACGTCTAACAACAGAGGCCATCAGGCCAAACCCTGCCAGCAACATGCTAAAAGTGTCAGCTTCGGGGACTGGTATCGTTGGCGTCATGGTTACCCAATAAACGCCCAAACCATTGTTTTGATAAGCCTGAAAAAATGGAAAAGTCACTAATACCTTGCCATAGTTACCTGCATCCGTTTTAACCGCAAATACTGAGTTAGCCGTGAGCAAATTCCCGACATCGCCACCGCTAATCCCTGTAGAAGAATACGTCAGGGCTTCAAGATCACTCACCGTCAATGCATTAAAACTCAAACCACCAACACCTACTTGGCCGACATAAGCGAGTTGAGCCGTTGAATAAGGCATCAATACGCGGCTCGTTGACGTAATTTGCTCCCACCACACATCTGCACCAGGACCAGTTGTTAATGACCCGGTATCAAAATCGAATAAATAAGTACCCGGAATCACCGTGACGCCTTCTGAAACAGACGCGGCCTGTGCACTGGTGGCAACACCGCTCGCCATCGCCAAAGCTAATAATGCAGTGGCTATGCCACGCTTATATGCATGTTTAAACAATCTCATCTCAGCTCTCCAAATTAATATAAAAGTCCACCATTATTAACTTATTTTAACTTAATTTGCAACAGGTTAAATTGAAACATCACCCGCACATCCATATGATTTTCAGGCACGGCCTGATAAAAGCGGGTGATAAATTCACAAATAATGTGGCATCCTTTCCTTACACGCAATCAATATTAAAGGCCAGCGATGCATCCTCGCATAACTCAACACGCGCTCGTATGGGCGGCCCTTTTCTGTCTCCAGAACGGACATGCGGCTCAAGGGTTGATCGAAATAGAAGGTCATGGCTGGCATATTGCCATCACGCCTGAACAGCTGGCCCTGGTTGGCAACAAACAAGACCTCACCACCTTCAAATTAATCCAGGCCATCATCGCGGGCGAAGAGCAGTCTACTTTTCTGGCAAAAACGCTACAAGCCACCTACCCGGAACGTCAGCTATTTTATGATTACGTAACCAACCGGCGCGGGAACCCCGCCAACAACCCCCATATCCTATTTACCCAAAAGCCGTCTTTGCTTGCGCTGGAGATACAAGACTCCCCCGCATACATGCTGATAGGCACGCATGAGGCTGATCATCTGGCAGGAGATGAACGCGATAACTGGCTCGCTGGACTCGCGGGCATTGATAGCTATGACGCAGGCACAGGAGACGACATACTGTTGGTGGAAAATCCTGAGTCGCACATTAAAGGCGGTGAAGGCATAGATAGCGTGGTCTTTACCTCACCACAAAGCAATGTCTTGAATCTGGCACAGTCAGACATTGAAATTGCATTTGGCCATCGTGGCAATGATATTTTAATTGGCGGCGGTAGAAGCTCCGTCTACATCAACGCAGGTGCAGGCGATGATATCGTGATCGGCGGAGCCGCCAATGATGTACTGGTCGGAGACCTGGGCAGTGACCTGGTGGATGGTGGCGCCGGCAATGACCTGATATATGGCGGGGAAGGCCAGGACCAGCTACTCGGCGGGACTGGAGATGATATTCTGCTTGGGCAGCAAGGTGACGATAGGCTCAACGGTAGTACAGGCAACGATGTACTGGAAGGTGGCGCTGGCGACGATACGCTGGAGGGCAACGAAGGAGTGGACATGGCCGCTTTTACCGGCAACCTGGAAGAATACCGCTTACAAAAACTCAACGACGCCAGCTGGCGGATCAGCGACCGGATAAATGCGCGTGACGGGAGCGATATACTCGTCAATATCGAAACGCTGTACTTCAAGAACACCGGCTGGGTGGATCTGACCATGCCTGAGCCTATCCCAGTCGCGGATGCGATCACTTTGCATGACGGTGACTTTCAGATCATGAAACCGTTTGGCAATCCAACCAAGGTCATGGTCATAGATGCGAATCGCCTGACGGCTAATGACATCAGCATGCAACCTGGCCCACTCAAAATACAAGCCATTGCAGACAAATACGGTAAAGAAATCCGCTTAGACAATCTGGGAGATATTGACGCAGGCAGCATTATGCTCACATCTGACAACAAGATTGTGTTTTCGCCTACCATCGCTAACAACTTTTCCTTTAGCTTCAATTACATACTTAAGGCTGTGAACCCAGAAAAACCAAGAACCATTTACCATCTGCTGTACAAACAATCCCACCGCATGGCTGCAAAAGTCACGCTTTCAATGGACGGCCCTTCCCGCACAGCAGAAACGTCTACGAGCTTTACGTGCGAACAACATTGCGTACTGCCTGAGGCGTTTAAAAAGCTTCAATTATTAGGAAACCGCCACATCAACGGCAATGGAAATTCACTAGATAATCTCCTGATCGGCAACCCGGCAAATAACATACTGGATGGCGCTGAGGGGGAAGACATCATGATAGGTGGTGCTGGTAACGATACCTATTATGTCGACCATGCACATGATATGGTTAAAGAAAATGCAAACGATGGCAATGATACGGTCTACAGCAATACAGACCAATATCAGCTACCTGAACACGTTGAAAATCTAATATTGCTGCCAGATGGCACAGATGGCAACGGCAATCAACTGGATAATATTATCTTTGGCAATGCCAGAGATAATACACTCACAGGCGCAGAGGGAAACGATATCCTCGACGGCCAAGAAGGCAACAATACGCTGGTTGGCGGAAGAGGCAACGACCATCTCATCGCCCTCAAAGGCAAAACGCACATCATTTTCACCCGTGGTGATGGACAAGACAGCGTACAGCAAAATAACCAGTCACAACTCACGCTAGCGCTCGGGCAAGATATTCCAGCCAGTGAAGTGGCTCTCGCGCGCAACAAGCAAAATCTGCACATCAAGCTTGCACATAGCAGCGACGAAATCACCCTACTCAACTGGTTTGTCAGCCAGGGAACTCTCACTATTCAGAGCGGGGATGCTAAACAATTACACAACGCACAGGTCGATGACTTTTTTCATACATTCCCAGATGTGGAAAAACAGCAGGCGTCTGCTGAAGAGTCACCCGAAGCATTAGAACGTCAAAAAGAAAAACTACATGCTTTATGGCAAACGCCCAGGTTATCCGCTGAATAACCACACGGCCAATACATGACCTCTACCCATAAGGACTATTCCACATCAAATTAAATCCATGTTAAATTTAGCAACCTTTTTAAAGGTTAATTAAACAAAAACATAGGGAGACTAAAATGAAGAAGTTAATAATGGGGATGGCTCTGATCGGTGCTATGGTGAGTTATGATGCATCAGCCGTAGAAGTAAACGCAGCCATCACAGGCCAGGATATTGAGTGGAGTCAATTCGGTATCGGTGGCGTTACCAGCGGCACCGCATTTACCTACACAGGCGGCACTGGTAGCGTATACTCAACCGCAGGCACACTGCAAGCTATACAACAGGGCACAGGCTGGAATGGCAACATGCCTGCCAATGAGCCTCTGCTGTGGACAGGGTCCGGCGCAGGCCCAGAAATCTCACTCAACTTCGATAGCGGTATTTTTGGCGCAGGCGCATATATCCAGTCAAACTATTATGGTAGCTTTACCGCCCTGATCCAGGCTTATGACTTCTCCGGCAACATTCTGGAGTCATACACTGAAGATGGCCTCTCAGACAGCAATACCGGCACGGCTATTTACTTAGGCGTTGCGCGTAACAATGCAGATATTTTCAAAATCACTTACACACTGACATCAGCCCCTTTCAACGCGTTGAATGACTTCGCCATTTCCGGCGTCAATGTTGCTCAAACTGGCATCAGCACAGTACCAGAAGCAGACACCTATGCATTAATGATGTTTGGTCTGGCCTTGGTCTCCTTGATCAGCCGTCGTAAACAACACTAATCATTCGCACCCCGCAAAAGGCCAGACACCTGGCCTTTTGCTTTTGCAGTAGCCTGATCGCTACTGCCCGCGCATAAACATCTTGTCCAAATCATTCAGACTCACCTGAAACCAGGTCGGCCTGCCGTGATTGCATTGCCCGCTGCGCTCTGTCGCTTCCATATCCCGAAGTAAGGCATTCATTTCAGTAATCGTCAGTTGTCTATTTGCACGCACCGCTGCGTGGCAAGCCATCGTACCTAGCACCTCGTTCTGGCGTTCCAACAACACACGACTGACACCGTATTCGTTCAGGTCGCGCAATACCGCGCGCGCCAACGCCACGGCATCTGCACCTTGCAGCATGGTCGGTATGGCGCGGATCGCAATCGTGGTTGGTGATAATGTGGCTAGATCAAAACCCAGTTGCTGCAAAGTATCGCTACCTTGCAGGCTTTGCAGGGTAGCGACCTCGACTTTCTCAGCGTAAAAGCTGATCGGAATCAGCAAGGGTTGCGTGGCAATCGCCTGCTCACTAAGCGCATTTTTCAGGTGCTCATACATAATGCGTTCGTGTGCGGCGTGCATATCGACCACCACCATGCCTTGCGTGTTTTGAGCAAGGATATAAATGCCATGCAATTGTCCCAACGCAAAGCCCAGCGGATATTGTTGTGGCGCTTCGCTTGTTGCTTGAATCAACTCGGCTACGGGCATTTCCTGCAAACCGACAGAAGAATGATTTTCTTCCATATTCCCAGCCGTTGTCGCAGGTTTTAAATCCCCATAGAGCTGGCCGTAAAACTGTTGCGCCAGCGCAGCGCCATTGCTCACACTTGGCTGGTAATTGCCACCAAACGCCGGGCGACTTTGCAAAGGCATTTCAACCTGTTCACGTGGCATGTTAAAAGCGGGCGCATTGCCAGGCCGAAACGGGTTAAACGGCGCTTGCACGGGCTGGCTAGCCTGAATTTCGGCCGAGGTTTTACCCAAGGCTTTATGCAGGCTATGGAAAATAAAACGATGCACGGCTTGCGACTCGCGGAAGCGGACTTCGGTTTTGGCCGGGTGTACGTTGACATCCACCAGCGATGGATCGAGCTCTAAAAACAGCACGAACGCTGGATGTTTGTCACCATGCAGCACGTCCTGATAGGCTTGTTTAATGGCGTGAGCGATCAGTTTGTCGCGTACGAAACGGCCATTCACAAACACATATTGGCTATCGCGGCTGTGACGCTGGTAAGTCGGCGACGCCGTCATGCCCCACAGGCGCAAGCCACCGCTCTCTTCTTCTAGCCAGACGCTTTGCGAGGCAAACTCACTGCCAAGTACGTCCGTGATACGTTGTTGCGGCGTATTCGCCGCCAGACGCGTCATCGCCTTACCATTATGCTGCAATAAGAAGCCGACATTGGGCCGTGACAAAGCGACACGGGTAAACGCATCTTCGCAATGGCCAAACTCGGTGTTTTCAGTTTTCAAAAACTTGCGTCTGGCCGGCGTGTTAAAGTACAAATCATGCACTTCGACGATCGTGCCTGCATCCAATGCGGCTGGGCTCACGGTTTGTCCTTGCGTGCCTTCGGCGGCAATTTGCCAGGCATGACTAGCCGCTTGCTGGCGGCTAGTCAACACGGTACGTGAGATTGAGGCGATACTTGCCAGCGCTTCACCCCTAAAACCCAAACTACCCACTTGTTCCAGGTCTTCCAGGCTTTGAATTTTGCTGGTGGCATGCCGCGTAAGCGCAAGCTCTAGCTCGTCTTTGGCAATACCATGGCCATTGTCGGTCACTTTGAGTAACTTCATGCCACCTTGCTGTAAGGCCACCTGCACTTGCGTGCTGCCTGCGTCAACGCTGTTTTCCAGCAATTCTTTCAGCGCCGAGGCTGGGCGCTCGACCACTTCTCCAGCAGCAATTTGTGAAATGAGTTGGTCAGGCAGTAGTTGGATTTTCATCCTGCCATTTTAAACCGTTTGGTAGAATGACTGCATGTTCGCCAACGAATTTCAGCAATATTTATCCCGCTTTACGCTCGCCCGCCAGTTGGGTCGCCAGCATCACTTTTACGTGGGCCCGACCAATTCCGGCAAAACCTACCAGGCACTGGAAACCCTGCGCCAGGCTGCGTCTGGCGTTTACCTGGCGCCATTACGCTTACTGGCGATGGAAGTGCACGACCGCCTGATGCAGGCTGGCGTCCCCTGTAACCTCGTCACTGGCGAAGAGCGTGTGATGGTGCCTGGCGCCAAACATACGGCCTCGACCATTGAAATGTTACGGCCAGATATGGCGGTAGAGGTCGCTGTGATTGATGAAATCCAGATGCTGATGGATCCGGATCGTGGCATCGCCTGGACCGCCGCACTGGTGGGTGTGCCTGCCAAACAGGTATTTATCTGTGGCGCCAATAGCGTGACAGAAAGCTGCACGCGTGTGCTGGACGCCTTAAATGAGCCTTACACCCTCACCCACTTGCAACGTATGACACCGCTGCTGATTGAAGACCACAGCATTTGCGGTGCACGCTACCATGCAGCCAAGCTACACAAAGCCCTGCAACCCGGCGACGCAATTATCGCCTTTAGCCGCAAAGATGTGCTGACACTCGCAGCACGTATCCGCCAATGGGGCTTAAGCGTCGCCACCATTTACGGCGCGCTATCGCCAGAAGTCCGTCGTGGCGAATCTGCCCGTTTTGCCAGTGGTGAAGCACAAATACTGGTAGCAACAGACGCCATTGGCATGGGCCTCAACCTGCCTATCCGTCGCGTGATTTTTGCCAACATCCATAAATTTGACGGCATCGCACCGCGTCCGCTCAATGCCACCGAAATGCGCCAGATTGCGGGTCGTGCAGGCCGTCACGGTCTCTATGACACCGGCTATGTGACAGTACTGGAAGATGACGAGCAATGGCATTTGCAAGCCATGCTGCAAGTCGATGATACGGTGCCGTTATTTGCACTGCCAATCGCGATGGGTGGTGGCGATATTGAAGCCCTCAGCCAGCAGATCCCAACCTGGCGCCTGGCAGAATGCGTGGAGTATTTGCATAATCAATACGCCAGGCAACACGACCAACAGCACTTGCAATGGCAAGTCACCGCATTGCAATATCAACAAGCCTTACTCATAGATGAAGTCGCACCCACACTCAGCATGCGCGACAAATACCGCCTCATGTGCGCGCCGCTGGCAATACAAGTGCCGATTGCAAGGGATTATTTTATGCAATGTGTCACCGCTGTCGCCACGCAGCAACCCCGCTCATTACCAAATATGCCGGATTGGCTGAATGGACAGCAAGCGCAACACCTGGAACAAGCTGAGTTGATTTGCCAACATTTGAGTTTGTATAGCTGGCTGTCGTATCAGTATCCGCAGGTTTTCCCGGATAGCGCGTTGATTGATGATGCGAGGAAAAAGCTGAATGGGTATATCAGCAGAGCGTTGCGGGTACAGGCGGGATATGGGAAGACGCAGCGGGAAGCGGAGTTAGCGCAGTATCGTTAAAAAATGGCAGCATACTGTCAGGTTGCTTTTCGCTTTCACAGCGAGTTACTTTTCTTTNNCTTTCTCCTTATTTTGCCTGTGCTACTCGGCGCGGCAGATGGGGACCCCGAAAACCTACGAGCGCCATCCTTTAGCGGGTTTAATAAAAGAATCTGGTTTTTGAACTATCCACATTTCTACAATGTGTGTTTGGCGAGATGAATCCCATTCCATCACGCTGAGTAGCGGAGACAAAGTGGGGGCTTTCGGCCATCGGCTGTCCGAGTTCCGCAGTGGCTTGCGTTTT
>NZ_DKJH01000014.1:0-20325 GCF_002454655.1 Methylophilus sp. UBA6697 | reverse complement strand
AATCAGGAGTTTAAGTGTAATTTATTCAAAGAATCTTTTTGCACATTATCGTCATGGGAGAAGTGTCCCTGCGCTGATTTACCTTGCAACACCAATGCCAAGTGCAAACGATCACGCACTTTTAAGGTGTCGAATACCGACGTCAGGTGTGCTTTGACTGTACGCTCGGAAATAGACAGCGTACGTGCAATTTCTTTATTGCTATTACCTCTGGCCGCCTCAAGTGCAACTTCACGCTCGCGCTTGGTCAAGCCCTCTAAAATTTCTTCCGTGGCATCGGGCTGAGGATTACCCCGTGTCGTTAGCGTGATCAGATGCTTAAGTACATCCCTGCCTAACCAGACCCCGCCATGTGAAACAACACTGTAAACTTCTTGCAGCACGTGCTGATGCGCATAAGCGTGCAAATAGCCAACGGCACCCAACTCGAGGGCCTGCATGGCTTCAGCCTGTTCAGGGTTATTTGATAACACGATCACTTTGGCCGAGGGCAAGAAGGTTAATATCTGCTGTACGTGCTTACGCCACTGCTGACCTTGTTCAATTTGCGCATGCACCCAGATGATAGAAGCCCCCGCAACATCTGCTGACACAACATCAGCGATAGTCGTTAACTGCGGAAAAGCCTTGAGCCAGGATTCTACGGATTGTTTTAATGTAGTGATAAATATATGCTTCATAGTAATTAGCGCTCGGTTAGTGCGTAAGATTTAGCTTTTAACACTGGTTTTAATAAGTAGGACAGCACTGTTTTCTTGCCGGTCAAAATATCAACCTGTGCCACCATGCCCGGAATAATCGGCAAGTGGTCGCCCAGAGTATTCTGGTCTGTTCTTACCTTAACGACATAATATGCATTACCTTTATCGTCTATGGTGGAATCTGCTGCAATATCTTGCACCGAGCCATCCAAACTGCCATAAATGGTGTAGTCATAGGCCGTCAGCTTGATCACCGCAGGCTGTTGTGGGCGAATAAACGCAATATCTTTGGTTTGTACTTTAGCCTCAATCACCAGCGCATCATCTGAAGGTACCACCTCCATGACCTCTTTTCCTGGCTGAATCACGCCACCGACGGTGTTGTAATAAAGCTTGCTGACTTTGCCGTTGACCGGTGAGGTCAATGTCGATTGTTTCACTTTATCGGAAAGCGCAAGGCTGGATTGCGTCAGGCTATTGATTTTTGCTGTGGTTTCGTTCAAGTCGGTACGCACCTTGCTCATGAAAGACTGCTGCGCTTCCGACACTTTACGACGCGCTTCTGAAATAGCCGCCGTCAAGCGCCCCATCTGCGCCGACGCCTGATCGATATCGCCTTTGGCACGGTTAGCATCACGTTCCAGCCTTAATATCTCGATTTCTGAAACCGCACCACTATTTAATAATGGTCGATTGGCAGCGAGCTCTTTACTGGTCGAATCATAGGTCTTAATAGCAACTTCTTTTTTAAACTGCACTTCTGACAGTTCACGTTCACGTTGCGACAACTGGTCCCTGGCGATATTAATCTGTGAGTTCAGTTCGTCTCTGCCTGCATTAAACAGTTGCAACTCTTGCAAGTAGGTATCAGGCGTTTTTTGCTGTACTTCGCTAGGCGGGTTAAAACTGCCACCATTCGCCAGTGCCTTCAGGCGCGCCTCTTTGGCCTTGAGTGACAAATACTGGCTTTCGTTCTCTTTTAACGATGAAATGGCCCGTGTTTCGTCAATTTTAATCAAGGGCTGACCACGCTTAACAGTATCGCCTAGCTGCACCATGATATCGACCACAATACCGCCATCTAAAGACTGCACCACCTGAATCTGGCGGGAGGGAATCACACGACCTTCACCACGCGTCACCTCGTCGACCTTGGCCACACTGGCCCAGATAAGTAACACCAGCAGAATCGCTAAAATGCCGTACATAATCAATTTGGCATGCAGCATGGTGTCTTCTATCATCACATCATGCGCTTGCTCGGACCATGTGCGTGCTTCAGCAGTCTCGGTTTTAATGACCTTATCTACCAGGGCATGCACAGGCTTGCCGAGGCGCACCCAGATACTGTCCGGCTTGGTAACTTCACCTAGTTGATCGAATATTTTTTTTGCCATATTGTTATCTCGCCTTACCTACTTTGCCGGCGCGCAGCGCAGCAGTGACGTCCTCTTTATTACCATCTGCGACCACTTGACCAGAATCAATCACAATCAAACGCTCCGCCAACTCTAACATGGCATTACGGTGGCTGATCACAATCATGGTTTTATCGGCAGTGGCTTCGGCGATGTTACGTTTTACAGTTTCCTCACCGGAGTGATCCATGGCACTGGTCGGTTCATCCAGCAATACAATTTGCGGCTGCGTCACAAACGCACGCGCAATGCCCACACCCTGGCGCTGCCCTCCGGACAAGGTATCCCCGCGCTCGCCGACTTCCAGGTCAAAGCCCTTGGGATGCGCGTTCACAAACTCGGCAATACCGCCCACTTGTGCCGCTTGTAACACAGAGCGATCGTCAGCATGCGGATGACGCAAAGTAATATTTTCACGTAACGAGCCATAAAACAAATGGTTATCTTGCTGCACGTAACCAATGCTGCGACGCAATTCAGCCGGATCAATTTGCCGCGCATCAATTCCATCAATCAGGATCGCACCTTCGGTCGGCTGATACAGCCCAAGAATCAGTTTGTTAATCGTCGTTTTGCCTGAACCCATGCGACCAATCAGGCCAACGTGCTCACCAGGACGAATCCTGAAAGAAATCCGGTTCAGAGCCAGCTCGTCAGAGCCTGGATATTTAAAGGAGACATTCTTAAACTCGATTTCGCCCTTGAATGCCGGGCGAGACAAGAAGTTAACCCCTTTATTACGCTCCACCGGTTTACCCATCACTTCATCCAGTGACTTCAGGGAGGTCGCCGCCGTATGATACTGCGTAAACAGGCCAGCGATTTGCGAAATAGGCGCCAAGCCACGGCTGGTCAACTGTGAGCAGGCAATCAAGCCACCCATGGTTAAATCGCCATTCGAGATCAAATACACGCCTAAAATCACAATGGCAACGCTAATGATCTGTTGCAAGGCATAAGTGCCATTGGTAATAGAAGATGACAGCAGCTTGAGTTTGCTACCCACCTCAGACAGGAACAGTGCGCTTTTCTCCCACTTGCCCTGCATCTGGCCCTCAACCCCCATAGACTTGACGGTTTCCAGCCCAACCAGGCTTTCAATCAAGGTCGCATTGCGCTGGGCGCTGGCACGGTACATGGTTTCTGAAAGATCATGCATCTTGGTTTGCACGCTCAGCGAGTAAATCAACACAATGGCGCCACCAATCAATGCGGGCAACACCATATATGGACTAATCCATGCAATCACGATCAGGAAAATAATGCCGAATGGCAGGTCAATCAATGTCACTACCGTGGCCGAGGTAATAAAATCACGCACACTTTCAAACGAGCGTAGATTAGAAGCAAATGAACCGACCGAAGTTGGCTTGGCTTCATAGCGTGTGCCCAATACCTTTTCCATAATCTGTGCACTGAGCTTGACGTCAATACGGGCGCTGGCCCAGTCCAGAAAATAGGCGCGCATAGAGCGTAGTAGCAAATCGCCCAGGACAATCAACGCGACACCGATACCCAAAACCCACAAGGTTTCTACCGCTTTGTTAGGTACCACCCTGTCATACACGTTCATGGTAAACAGCGGCATGGCCAAGGCAAAAATATTGATCAGCAATGCAGCGACCATCACATCGCGATAAATCCCTTTGTTTTCGGCCAATGTACCCCAGAACCAGTGGCGGACTTGCACCCGGCCCACTTCTGGCGTACGTGCATCAAACATAAAGGTTTGCTTGGTAATTAAGGCATAGCCAGTATATTCGGCAGCCAGATCAGCCAGACTCATGGTCACGGCATCGGGCGACAAGTCTGGAAACACTACTTGCGCGAAATGCTGGCTTTCATCAATTTTGATCAGTTGGCAGGCGCGGTGATTATTCAGCAGCAAGGTGACATCGGCCTGCGGTTGCAACAGTGTCGCAATCGCTCCCTGCTTCACCACCACCTCCAGCCGCAAACGTTCAGCCGAGCGTTTGAACAACTCCGGATTAAGCTTGCCCCCTTCCAGCGGCAAACCGGAAGTTAAAGCATCACGCGTTGTGGCTAGTCGATTATGGCGACAAATATAAAGGAGACACTCCAGCAGAGCATCTTTTGCGGTTTGATTAAAATATGGCGTCGTTTCCATGGCAGATGACTTATTATTATCCTTATCCGAGTTAAACCAGTGACTGATTTACCGACTGTTGATTGTATGGGGTGTTAAGCCATGTCAAAACGATGAGTATATGGCATAACACCCCGAAATTACAAAAATTGACACTTTCACAGCGCACCAAACTGTAAGTTTTCCTGTACGAAGGGGCCAGTCACCGCCTCAATACCAATCGAATTCAAACTATCCAGCTCTTCCTGGCCCTGCACACCCTCTGCAATTGGCACAATCCCCATCGTGCGCACCATCATGCATAAACCGCGCATGAGTGATTGCTGCTGTGGCCGCAAATGAATGTCGCGAATCAGTGACGCATCAAACTTGATGTAATCCAAGCCAAGTTCATGCAAATCACCCAATTGCGCCAGGCGGGTTGATACATGCTCCATGCCGACCATGCAACCCAGGGATTTCGCCAGGTGCACAAATTCCTTAAATTTCACAAAGTCGCTAAATGCAGCCTCTTCCGAGACTTCAAAGCTTAATCGTGCTGGCGTCGTGATGCTGAGCATCAGGGATTGCAATTTATCCTTATATTCGTCACTGCGCATGGCGGCCGCTGAGACATTCACACTGAGGCTGGCATTATTTTTCGTCAGCATATCGACGGCGTATTCCAGCGCCAACCCATCCAGTGTTTTAATCATATCAAGCTGGCTAGCCCAATCAATAAATGCGCCTGCGGCCAGCCATTGATCCCCTTCATCAATATGCAAACGCAGCGGACACTCGTAGTGATACAGCTGCTGATCGCGCTGCATGACCGGGTAGCAGGCCAGTTTGATCTGTTTTTGCTCAATGGCTTGCAAGAATTGCTCTTTCCATTGATTGAGGTAATTTTTTCTCGACGTGACAATACTGTTGGCATTCATCACCCGCATCGGCGTTGCCGCCTGATCTTCAGCCAGGTCTAGAATAAACTGCATCACACGATGAATATCGACAAAGTCATCGCCTTTTTTAGTTTTGGTATGCGTCACCACAAACTGGAACTGCAATAGCTGTTGTGCCGCATTCAATTTTTCCAGCACCAGTTTCAGCTCGGTCGTGACGGCAAAATCATCCAGTGGCTGGCGACTGAAAATACCGAACACGCCACCAGCCAGGCGGCCACACACCACATCCTGGTAATGATCCATCTGTTGCTGTACGGCATCCCCTACCTTTTTAATCAACTGGTTGGTCATGCTATAACCCAATTGCTTATCAATGTCAGGCAAGTTGCGTAGTTGCACCAAAATCAGCACGCCTTCGACAAACCCTTCGTGCTTGAGGGCAACCGAAGCCGTATTGGTGAAATGTGACTGATTCATCAAACCGGTCACTTCGTCATAGTTAATTTGCTGATTAAAGGTATTCAGGCGTTCAGACTCTGCCGTGACCATGGATTTAACACGGTCAGACAGCGTATTCATGGTGCGTACCAGTTTCTGGAACTCTTCTGTCGCCGGCTCTTCGATGGTGATGTACTTGCGCTCGCCCAAGGCCTCGGCTTGTGCAATCACTTCGTCCAGCGGTCTCAGGATTTTCTTCAATGAGAAACCAGAAACCACATAGCTCAGCAGCGCAACGATCAATGTCCACAACACAGCATGACGTGAGGTTTCCCATAGTTGGTCATAGGCCAGTGACGGTTCGCTCTCCAGCTCCAAGGTGCCATATTGCTGCCAGCCGGACTGAATATTGGCCACGCCAGGCTGGATATTGACGGAAAACACCGACTGAAACCAGGCAGGTGCGATGGAGTGCGGATGGCGGTTCACACGCTCGATCATCAGCTTGTTGTCCGGCGAAATAATGGCAATGCGGCGATAGTGCCCCATATCAAACTGGGCGCTGATAATCAGCTCTACCGTGACATTGTCTTTCTGGATATTCGAAAGCGTGATCGCCAGCCCGTTGGCATTATCGTTATTTTTCTTTTGCAGTTGCTCAGCCATGTAACGGTGATCGTCATAGACACCCAAAAACAGGCATCCTGCCGCCACCATCAAAATAATGACAGAAATCGCAATGCGTATTTGTTTTACCAAAGACATTTGAAAGCCCTCTTACTTTCCTGGGGGAGACCAGATAATGGCCCGCCGCTTGTGCAGGCTTTGACCATCAGCCTAGCATTAAGCCCCCATAATAACCACACCCCTAACAGGTTTTTAATCATTCCAATCCATCCTGTCGCATACGTGTCAATACATCACGCCATTTGGAGATATTGGAAGGCGAACCTGCCCGCATATTCGGGTTATTTGCTACGAATAACCCTTTATCATTAAAGCTGAATACTGGAGACAAATCACCGCGCTTGGAGGCGGGCAATAATTCAAAATTGAGGTTGTCGAGTACCAATGGATCGCTATTCGGCGTCGCATAATAGGTCAATACCATATGCGGGCGAATGGAACCACTAGGCATGCGCGCCCGCACATAAGTCAGCCGCAACTTGTCTTGCGACACGCCCAGCTTTTTCAACAAGGTATATTTGGCAATACTGAAGTCTTCACAGTCACCCGCACCTTTGCCAAAGGTTTCCAGCGGACTGGCCCAGTAATCTTCCATGCCCCACAGGGTAATATCATCCACAAACAATACGTGCTGATTGGTAAAGTCATTCACCATATGTACCTTGGTCATCTCGCTGGCACCTGCCACCTGGGCAAACATCTCATTCATGCGCATGACATTCTGGTAAGCCTCTTCGCCATAGCGCTGCCTGACTTTTTCCAGCATGGCCAGCACATAGTCATCCGCCTGTATCTGCGACCATAGCAGGCACAGCCCCAGGCACAAGCCTGTCAGCAAGCGGACAAAAGATGAGTTTACGTGGCGTCTCATGTGAAATTCATTCCCAGTGAGCGATTATGTCACGGCTAAATCAAGCACAATTTACCAAACAAAGCGGTTTTAATCGACAATTTCAGTGCGCCCACCCTCCCGGCTCATCACAAGCAAACCACATTCAACAAAGACAAGTGTGGCTGGATTGGGTAAAATATCGGCTTTTGAATCGATAAGTTTTTTACTCATGACGTCTCTCACCACGCTCAATGCACTGTCACCACTGGATGGTCGCTATCAATCTAAACTTGATCCTTTACGTCCTTTTTTCAGTGAATATGCGCTGATTAAATACAGGGCGCTGGTTGAAGTAGCGTGGTTGAAAGCACTTAGCGCAGCGCCTGAACTGGCAGAAATCGCACCGTTCAGCCCTGAAACCATCGCTGAACTGGATGCCGCCATTACCGCCTTCAGCGAAGCAGATGCGACGCAAGTCAAGGCGATTGAAGCACGCACCAATCATGATGTAAAAGCACTCGAATACTGGCTGAAAGAAAAGTTTGACGGTAACCCGGAGATCAAAAAGGCTAGCGAATTTATTCATTTTGCCTGTACCTCAGAAGACATTAATAATCTGTCGCATGCCTTGATGCTGAAATCTGCGCGCGATGCCGTCATGCAACCTAACCTGCAAACGGTGATTGCACGCCTGACAGAACTCGCGCATGCATTGGCTGATCAGCCCATGCTGTCTCGTACACATGGCCAAACTGCCAGCCCGTCTACCATGGGTAAAGAGCTGGCCAACGTGGTTTATCGCTTACAGCGTCAATTCAAGCAACTGCAAGCCAATGAAGTGCTAGGCAAAATCAACGGTGCCGTGGGTAACTTTAATGCACACCTGTCTGCCTACCCTGAGTTTGACTGGGAAGGCTTTGCCAAACGCTTTGTCGAATCACTGGGTTTGACCTACAACCCGATGACCATCCAGATTGAGCCACACGACTATATGGCTGAAATGTATGACACCCTGTCACGCATCAATACTATTCTGATCGACCTCAACCGCGATATCTGGGGCTATATTTCTGTTGGCTATTTCAAGCAGAAAGTCAAAGCCGGTGAGATCGGCTCTTCTACCATGCCGCATAAGGTCAACCCGATTGACTTCGAAAACTCTGAAGGCAATCTTGGCCTGGCCAATGCTGTGTTGCGCCACCTGGCAGAGAAACTGCCTATCTCTCGCTGGCAGCGTGACCTGACCGACTCTACCGTATTGCGCAATATGGGGGTGGCATTTGGCTACACTTTGCTGGGCTATGACTCTTGCCTGCGCGGTTTGAACAAGCTGGAAGTGAATCCGCAACGTCTGGCAGAAGACCTGGACAATAGCTGGGAAGTGCTGGCTGAGCCGATCCAGACCGTGATGCGTCGTTATGGCATTGAAAATCCATACGAGCAATTAAAAGAACTGACGCGCGGTAAAGGTGGCATCAACAAACAATCATTGCATGCGTTTATTGAAACCCTGCAAATTCCAGCTGAAGCCAAACAGGCATTGCTGGCCCTCACCCCTGCAACTTATACCGGCAAGGCCAGTCAACTAGTGAAGCATATTTAAACCATAGTCTTTACCAAGTCGATTTGATCCGGGATTTTCTTGCTCATCATGTAAAACATCCCGCTTATGAACAGGCAGCACACATATTGTACCGCTGCCTGCTCTGGGCAAACGCCACGTGCAAGCAGTTAATGCACCTGGCGCTGACCTTGACGGCACTAACCCTGATGGTGCTGACTACCACCTGTCAGGCTCAAGATAGTCCTTGGTTTGACGTCAAACCAGGCAACAGCTACCAGACACGCTTCTCACTTGCTAACGATGCAAGTGCCGAAGACACTTCGGCCTTGCGTGAGCTGCTGCAAAAACACCTGACCATACACGAAGCCATGCAAAATCCGCGCATGAACGACAGTGAATGGCGCCGGCTAGTACAAAAAACACCACAGGAAATCGCTGACCTGCTGGCAACCGAAGGCTATTTCAAAACAAAAACCATCAGTGTGCAACCAACAGCCAATCTGGCCGAATTCCATATCAAGCTGCCACCACAAGCCAAAGTCAGTCAGGTCAACGTAGCCATCACTGGCGAAATCCAGCAAGCCAGCCATCAATCAACATTGGAAGCCGCCCAGAAAAGCTGGCCACTCCCCGTCAACAGCCCCTTTACCCAGCAAGCCTGGAGTACGGCCAAACGCGAATTACTGGCGACATTGCTGCGCGCAGAATTCCCCAATGCCAGAATCACCACGTCACAAGCCATGGTCAATCCGCAAACACAAGCGGTGTTAATTACGCTGGCAATGGACTCTGGTCCCGCAGTACGCATTGGTGAAGTCCGTATTCACGGATTGCAGCACTACCAAGAGTCACTGGTGCGCCCGCTTAATACGCTAAAAACCGGCGCGCCATATCGCCAGGCAGATTTACTCACGTTGCAAAACAGTTTTATGGCCACCGGCAAATTTCGCTCGGTAGATGTCGTTGCCAAAACCGAAACACTCAATGCCGATCATAGTGCCGACATAGACGTAACCGTGCACGAAATGGAACAAAATACCTTTCGCATTGGTACAGGCGCCAGCACCAACACTGGCGCCCGTATTGTATTTAACTACACCGACCGCAATTTGTTTGACCGTGGTTTGCTGTGGGATAGCAGCTTGCGGCTGGAACAGCGTCTACAAGCTGTCACCTCTAATATCACGTTCCTCACTGATGATAAAGGCTACCGGGACAGCATCCAGAATAGCGTCACACGCACAGACCTCGAAGGCCAAATCACTACCGCCGTGCAAAACGGTGTACGTCGTTACTGGGGTCAACCTAGTATTTTTGAACAATATATAGGGGCCAATTTACTATATGAATTCTTGACCGTGGATGGTGAATCTTCGCAATTCAACAAAGCCGCGACGCTGGCCTATGGCCTGAATATGCGCAAGCTGGATCATCCGCTGGCGCCCACTAAAGGCTGGATTTTAAATACCCAGTTCCAACTGGCCCCGTTGGACAAGTTGTCAGATGGTCGTTTTCTGCAATCACAAGCCCGGTTGCAAGCGTTTTATCCACTGACGCAATCCACACAATGGCTGGGCCGTATCGAAGTGGGCTCGGTCACCGGCGCGCGCAGTGTGCCAGCCACTTATTTATTCAGGGCTGGTGGCGACCAATCCGTGCGTGGCTATGCCTTCCAGTCACTGGGTGTCAAAGAAGCCGATGCCATTGTTGGTGGCCGTGTGCTACTCACCGGCAGCAGCGAAGTCGTGCAGTGGCTGACCTCGTCATGGGGCGCAGCCATATTTGTCGATTTCGGTCATGCTGCCAACAGCTGGAAAGACTATGACCCGGCCTTGGGCTATGGCCTGGGTGTGCGCTGGCGCAGCCCGATTGGCCCGGTAGGCGTCGATGTCGCCTATGGTGGAGAAACCAAAGAATATCGTTTGCACTTTAACCTGGGCGTGAATTTCTGATGTCACTCACTCACACTTTCAACCGACTGTTCAACATGCTGCTTATCAGCATGCTGTGCCTGTCATTGATCATCACGCCGCAAATGGTGTGGGCGGCCAATGTGCTGCTAATGACTAGTTTGAAGGAGTTTGAATCTGACCTGGGGAACGCCACCCTGAAGGTAGAAGGCATAGATTCCAATATGCGCCTGGGCGTCACGCCCAAAGGCGAACTGACTGTATCGCACTTCCGTGCCAGGCAGATCACCCTGCGCTTTAAACCGGCCACAGAAGTCACGCCAACGCCTAAAGCCGGACAAACACCGTTACCTGCGCATATCCATATTCCACTGCCGTTTCACTTGCTATCCGGCCAGATTGACAGCCTTACGATTATCCAGGGCGCAAGCACGTCGAATATCACACAGATTCAATTCGACCTGGACGCCGACAACCAGGCCATGCAGTTCCGTATTGCCGAAGCGCACAGCCCCTGGGGCAAAGTCAGTACGCATTTTCAAATGCAAAATGCCGCACCATTTGCTTTAAATGGCTGGATGGACGTTCAGCAAGCACAAGGCGGCACTCCCTACCATCTGCGCACTGAGCTGCACGGCGACCTCACCCGGCTGGAGATTGCCGCCAATCATCATTACCAGCCACAAGCCAGGCCATTTGCCATCGTGCCTGCCGGCGAGGCTACCAATGCTCAGGTCGAAGATATGCTGCAAATCAGCGCCTCGATTAGCCTTGATGAAATACGCCAGAGCCACCTGCTAGTGCATCTGCAGCAATTGCAAGCCAAGCATATCCACCCACAATTGGCTGGCCATATGGATTTAAAAATCATCGCCGATGGCAGCCTGACCGAACAAGGCCAGATCCTGGCCACCATAGATGCTGGCGATAGCCGCTTGCAAGGCCAGCCATTGATCGTCCGTGGCACAGCCAGCCTGCAAGGATCACAACTGACAACAATGGATCTGCTCGCGCAACTGGATAAAAACACACTCACTGTGAAAGTAGACCCCGAACCTTCAGGTAACAATCGCAGTACATTGGTCTGGCAGGCAGACCTGGCCAATCTTGCACAATTGATGCCAGGCTTTGCTGGCCGGGTCAAAGGTGCAGGTAGGGTGCAACAATCACCAGACGGCTTTGCCGCGACGTATCAACTCGCTGGACAGCAATTGCAGTTACCACAAGGCCTGTCACTGAGTGCCTTCGAGGCCCAAGGCCAGGCGGCTAGCCAGTCACAGTCGTCACTGGAAAACCATATCAAACTGCGCGGGTTGTCACAACAGAATGCACGTGGCATAGACAGCCCGCCGATTGATGCTGAACTCGATCTGAGCGGGTCGCTGGCAAAACATCACTTCGCGTTGAAAATCAATGATGCCGACCCTTTACTGCAACGCAACCTGCTGTTGGCGCTGGATGGTAGCTGGCAAGAAAATACCTGGCAGGCACAACTCACGCAGTTGCAAGACGCCAATGGCAAAGTATTTCAACTGGCACAATCCGCCAGTCTGAAATGGCAAAACGAACAAGGCTTTCAGCTGCAAAACCTGGTTGTTAATGCCCTGGCAGGACAATTGCAACTGGACCAACTGCACTACCGCCCGGCCAGAGCAGCCAACCCGCTGACACAACAATTAGCCGAAAAAGTGCAGTTCAGCAGCCAAGGCGCACTCAAAGCATTTCCATTGCAAGCCGTGATGGCATGGCTGGCGCCCGCGCAGCCTGAAGCCTTGCCTTCAGACCACTTGCGTGTTTCAGCACAATGGCAACTGGCGCTGGACGAACAACTCAACGGAACACTACATCTTGAGCGCGCATCAGGTGACTGGCAAGTCTATGACAGCAGCCAGGCGCAGTGGCAAGGGCTGGGCATACAGTCATTATTGGCAGATATCCAGGCGCAGAACAATCGCGTCAGCGTGCAAAGCAGCGTACGTGCAGACACTGCGATAGATCTGCAATTGACAGGCAACACCGTGGTGACACCAATACAAAGCGGGATAGTGATTCAACGCTCAGCGCCAATCTCGGCCCAACTCAAAGCCAATCTCTCAAAACTAGACTGGCTGGCCAAACTCATGCCGGAGTTGCAGCCAGCAGGCCAATTGCTGATAGATGCCCAGGCCAGCGGTGTGATTGCCCAGCCACAGCTGCAAGGCAGCATTCAAGGCCAGGCCCTTGCCATACAAATACCGTCACAGGGCTTGTGGCTAGAGCAAGGCAGTTTGAATGCCAAACTGGCAGGAGACCAGGTTAATATTGAACACATCCACTTTGCTGGCAAAAGTGGCGAGCTCAATGGCAACGGCCTGCTGACCTTTAGAGAAGACCGCTGGCAACTAGATGCCGCGATGCAACTTAACAACTTACAGGCGCTGTCCAGAGTAGATCGCTGGGTACAACTCAGCGGTAATACCCAGCTCAGCATGAACAGCGAGCAAACCACACTCAGCGGCAAGCTCAAGATCCATAAAGGCTTGTTTGAACTGCCTAAAGCCGACAAACCCAAGCTGGACGAAGATGTCGTCATTGAATCGCCGCAAGCCAGCCAGGCTGAGCCAACGTCAAAACTGGTCTTTAACGACTTTGCGCTCGATTTTGGCGACAAACCACTGGTATTACCGTTCAAGGAATCCGAGCAATTCATGCTGCGTGGCCAAGGCCTCAATGGCGCCCTCAGTGGCAATATGCAGCTCAACGGTATGCTGGACGAGCTCACTGCGGCCGGTACACTGGAAATCACCGGCACTTATATCGCCTATGGCCAGTCACTCAATATCGAAACTGGCCGCCTGATATTTAGCGGCAAACTACCCAATATCGGCCTGGATGTGCTGGCAACACGACAAGTAGAAAGCACCAAAGTCGGTATTCAAATCAATGGCAGCCTGCAAACCCCGCAACTAAAACTGGTCTCAACGCCTGATACCAGCAACGAGAATAAAATCTCACTGCTGGTACTGGGGCAGCCCATGTCGCAAGTCGGCAGCAGTGATATGGCCTTGTTATCGGTGGCAGCAGGCGCGCTGCTATCACAAGGCGACTCAGTCTCTCTGCAAACCAAGATTGCGCAAGCGGTTGGCCTGGATAGCATAGATGTACGTGGCACTGGCCCCACCAATTACGCTGTCAGCGTCGGCAAGCGAATCAATCGCAACCTGGTAGTTGGCTACGAAAAAAGCATTGTCGGCCTGTTAAATGTTGGTAAACTCACCTACCAACTGACCAAACGCATTTCCATCGAAACCAGAACCGGCTCTGATAATGCGCTGGATATATTTTATGGTTTTAGCTTTGACTAACAACAACAGACTTAACAAGCAATGACAGAAATCCTGATTCTCTACTACTCCCAAGGCGGTGCCGTCAAAGAGATGGCACAATTGATTGCGCGTGGTGTGGAAAGTGTCACCGGGGTAACCGCGCGCGTACGCACGGTGCCTAAAGTCTCTGCCAACTGTGAGGCAACCGAAGCCGACATTCCTGCCTCCGGGGCGCCTTATGCTACGTTGCAGGATCTGGAAGACTGTGCCGGGCTGGCCTTGGGCAGCCCTACCCGTTTTGGTAATATGGCCGCACCGATGAAGTATTTTCTTGATGGCACCGCTGGCCTGTGGCTCAATGGCGCACTAATCGGTAAACCAGCGGCAGTATTCACCTCCAGTGGCTCACTGCATGGCGGTAACGAAATGACACTGATGACCATGATGATTCCGCTCATGCACCACGGCATGCTGATGTTAGGACTACCCTATTCCGAGCCGCAATTGGGTACCACCAAAACGGGCGGCACGCCTTATGGTGCCAGCCACATCGGTGGTGCCATGGATGACCAGCCAATCTCGGATGATGAGAAGAAGTTGTGCATGGCGCTGGGGAAACGCCTGGCCGAAACTGCACTCAAATTGCAATAACCGTTTTTCAGGAAAAGTACGCTATGTCTGCTGCCCTCGCCCACGAAGCTCGCCAGTTTCTGTTTTCAACCCGCCATGCCATTTTGTCGACACATTCGATGAAATATCCTGGCTTTCCATTTGGCTCGGTAGCGCCGTTTGTCTGCAACCAGCAGGCTGAGCCGATCATATTAATCAGCACGATTGCCGAGCACACTAAAAACATCCTCGAAAACCCGAAAGTCTCCTTGCTGGTATTTTCAGGCGCGGATGATTTGCAGGCCAATGCACGGTTGACCCTGATGGGCGAAGCCGTTCATTGCGACAAACAGGACGAAGATTTGCGTGCACGTTATCTGCGCTACCTGCCACAGGCCGCCAGTTACTTTGATATGCATGATTTTCATTTTTACCGCATCCAGGTTGAGCAAGTGCGCTATATCGCCGGTTTTGGCCGCATGGGCTGGTTTGAAGGCCATGCGCTGAATGATGGCCTGGCAGAGAGTATGTTATCAGCGCAAGAAGGCGGCATCGTTGCGCATATGAACGAAGACCACAAAGACAGCTTGCTGCAATATTGCCAACATGTGCATGGGGTGGCAGCTGATCACGCAGAAATGGTTGGCCTGGATGCCGACGGCTTTGATGTGCAATATCATCAAGGCGAAGAAATACATGGCCAGTTACGTTTTCAATTTGAACAACCCGTATTAAACGCGATGGATGCACGCAAAGCACTGGTCGCCTTATCACAAGCCTGCCGATCATGATTCTACGTATTTTATCCATCAGCCGCATCGCGGCAAGTATCAGCCTGCTTGGCCTCATTGTGTTGTGCCTGGGTTGGGAAATTTTCTGGGCGCCACTGCGGGCCGGTGGCAGCCTGTTATTCCTCAAAACCTTGCCATTACTGCTACCGCTATTTGGCATTTTGCGCGGCAAACGCTATACCTACCAATGGTCTGGCATGCTGATCCTGTTCTACTTTACCGAAGGTGCGGTCAGGACCTGGTCAGAAACAGGTTTATCGCGCTGGCTGGCAGCCAGCGAAGTCATGCTTAGCCTGATTTTCTTTGCCAGCGTCATTGCCTATGCCAAATATACAGGCCGCCGTTACCAGCTTACCTAAGATCGTTTTTGTAACGTCCATCAACAGTCTATTTTGCAGTAAATTCTTTCATGCGCAGGCGCTGACAAGCCTGGTAAACCTTATATAATATCGGGCATGAGAATTCTGTTATCCAATGATGATGGCTACCTGGCACCGGGCCTAAACGCGCTAGCCACCCACTTAAGCAAAATTGCCGATATCACGGTGGTGGCGCCGGAACGTAACCGCAGCGGTGCCAGCAACTCTTTAACACTGGATCGCCCCTTAAGTGTCAAGCAAGCGGCCAATGGCTTCTATTACGTGAATGGCACACCCACCGATTGCGTCCACATTGCCCTCACTGGCCTCATGCAGGAAATGCCGGACATGGTCATCAGCGGTATTAATGATGGCGCCAATATGGGCGACGACACCATTTATTCAGGCACCGTCGCCGCTGCAACTGAGGGCTACCTGCTGGGTATCCCTTCGTTCGCCGTCTCTATGGCGCAACACCAGCCCGCGCACTTTGAAACTGCCGCAAAAATTGTGGTTGAGCTGGTAAAACAATATAACCACAGTGAATTTACTGAGCCCACGCTACTGAATATCAACGTGCCGGATGTACCATTGCAAGATATCAAAGGGCGTCAAATTACCCGTCTGGGTAAACGCCACAAAGCCGAACCGGTGATTCAATTGCAAACCCCGCGTGGCGAAACGGTCTATTGGGTAGGCGCAGCTGGGCAACCGAACGACGGCGGCGAAGGTACAGACTTTCATGCGGTGGCACAAGGCTATGTTTCCATCTCCCCTATCCAGGTAGACCTGACCCGGCACTCTCAAATTGCAACCATGCAACAATGGCTGCAAGCCAAGAATTAAGTATTATGGCGATTCCAAGAACATCAAGTAAAACCGGCATAGGCATGACTTCGTCACGCACGCGTGAACGCATGCTGACCCGCCTGCGCGAGCAAGGCATTCAGGATGAGGTGGTGATTGCAGCCATGGCCGATATTCCGCGCCACATCTTTGTCGATGAAGCACTGTCTATCCGCGCCTATGAAGATGTTTCATTGCCGATTGGTTATGGTCAAACCATTTCACAGCCCTACATTGTGGCAAAAATGACGCAAATTCTGCGTAATGGCAAACCGTTGAACAAGGTACTTGAAATCGGTACTGGCTGCGGCTATCAAACGGCCGTCTTATCACGCGTCAGTGCAGAGGTTTACTCATTAGAGCGCATTCGACCCCTGGTGATGAAGGCCAGAAACCATTTGCGTACCCTCAAATGCACCAACGTCAAGCTCGACCACGCCGATGGCAGCCTGGGTTTGAAGAGTTATGGTCCATTTGATGCCATTATGGTAACGGCCGCGGCCAGTCATGTGCCACAAGAACTGGTTGAACAACTGGCCGTTGGCGGCCGCATGGTGATCCCGGTCGGCACCAACGAGCAAGTATTACATCTGATCGAACGCACCACACAAGGTGTACAACAAATCGCGCTGGAACCAGTGAAGTTTGTTCCATTGTTGGGAGGCACGGCTTTATCATGAATTTACGCACTTTGCTAACGGTATGGGGTACAGCTTGCACACTGGCAGCTTGCGCGCTGAACTCACCCATGCCGCGTGCGCCAGTCAGCAGCAGCCCGGCCACAAGCGGCGAAAGCAAAGCAGCCGCGCCAGCAGTGTCGACGATAGGCGCCAGCCAGTATCTGGTGCAAAAAGGCGATACGCTGTACAGCATAGGCCGTAAATTTGGCATTCCATTCATGAAGCTGGCCGACATTAACCAGTTGCAGGCGCCCTATGAGATCCACGTCGGCCAAGTGTTGAACCTCAATGCCAAGGCCACCACGGTCAGCAACAAAGCCAATGAAGCAGCCAGTACCGCTGATGATGCAGAAGTTGTGACCTCTGCCATTAGTCGCCCGGACATGAACGCCGCAAGTGACACTGCAGCAACGTCAGCCACAGCCGCAAACAATCCAGCGCCCGCTTCAGCAGATGCTGGCAAAAATGCCACAAGCAGCGATATAGAAGCCATTGCTGATGGTGATATTCAATGGCAATGGCCTTTGGCAGGCAAAGTCAGCACCAGCTTTGACGCACAAACCAACAAGGGCCTCAATATTACCGGTAATGCAGGCCAGGTAATTAAT
Source organism: Methylophilus sp. UBA6697 (assembly GCF_002454655.1). NCBI lineage: Bacteria > Pseudomonadati > Pseudomonadota > Betaproteobacteria > Nitrosomonadales > Methylophilaceae > Methylophilus > Methylophilus sp. UBA6697. The sequence goes on along the minus strand of NZ_DKJH01000014.1, from coordinate 2,586 downwards.
GCAGCCGGTGCAGGCAAAGTGATCTACAGTGGTATGGATGTGCGTGGGTATGGCAAGCTGATCATCATCAAACATAATAGCAACCTGCTGTCAGTCTATGCCCATCAAGGTAATTCTTTGGTCAAAGAAGGTTCTTTTGTGGCATCAGGTGAAAAGCTTGCTAACTTACCTGCCGCAGCCAATAACAAGTCACCCATGCTACATTTTGAAATCAGGCAAAAAGGCAAACCAGTTGATCCTATCAGCTATTTGCCAGCGAATCCGGCTACAATAAGCAGCAATAGTTAAGCCCGCACTGCCTGACGGGCTCACAAAACCAGTCTTGCGCCTCTGACCTCTTGCGCATGGTTGCTGTTTGAAAGGAGTGCCGTATGGATCCAAACCGTTACAGCAAAAACCGTACGATTCGCCCCGATAGTGCCTGGCAAGTCGTACAGGCACTCGTCACCCTGGGGCTGATGCTCTGCGGCTTTATCGGCATCGCCGTGCACGTGTTTGGCAGTGACCAAGGCCCGGCAGACTGGTTACAATGGGTCACGGCGACCCCCATCAATGGTGTGATCGCGTTTATCCTGCTGATAGCCGTCGTCGCTTTTCACCGTTACATCACCCATATTAGCAACCAGCAACGCCGCTCTGCCAGCGAGCTGCCTGTCTACGCCATGATGCTGATTGGCGTTTATTTCATTTATACACTGATCACCACAGGTCATTGGTAAGCACACCCCACCAACAACGTTGATGGCAGGGCGTTACGCATCAATCAAGCGATTTTAACCAGCGCTGCAGGTTGCACAGCACATCTGTTCATGCCGCTGAAGATTGCCTTGATCGAAGCCGTCACAATATTGGTATCCATGCCCACGCCGTAGCAGACCTTGCCCTGGCAGACGACCTCGACAAATGCACAAGCCATCGCCTCCGCGGCTGAACTGCTTGCCCCCAGCGAGCGCTCTTCAAAACTGCGCACCTGCACCTGAATACCGATATTTTGCAGCGCATGAATCGCAGCATCGACCGGACCATTGCCATGGCCGCTGGCAATGGTTGGCACACCATCTACCGCAATATGCATGCGGATCGCCTGCCCTTGTGCGTGTGCTTCCAGTTGGTAGTCCTGAAAGTGCATCGGCACCACCGTAGCCACATAATGCGCATTAAACAGTTGCCACAACTCGGCAGGCCCAACCTCGCTGCCATGTTGATCCGTATATTGCTGCACCACACCAGAAAACTCCACCTGCATGCGTCTGGGCATCACCACCCCATAATGGCTTTCCATCAGGTAAGCCACCCCGCCCTTGCCTGACTGGCTGTTGACACGAATAATCGAATCATAATTACGGCCCAGATCTTTGGGGTCTATCGGCAGGTAAGGCACATTCCAGCGTGCATCTGCTTGCTGGCTGGCAAAGCCTTTTTTGATCGCATCCTGGTGTGAGCCAGAAAACGCCGTAAATACCAGATCACCTGCATAAGGATGGCGAGGATGAATCTCGATCTGCGTGCACTCTTCTACCGTACGCCCAATCGCATCAATATCAGAAAAATCCAGGCCCGGATGCACGCCTTGCGTATACATATTCAGTGCCACAGTTACCAGGTCAACATTACCCGTACGCTCACCATGCCCAAACAGGCAACCTTCGACACGATCAGCACCCGCCATGATGCCAAGCTCAGTCGCTGCCACGGCTGTGCCGCGGTCATTATGCGGATGCAGGCTCAGAATGACACTATCGCGGCGCGCCAGGTTGCGGTGCATCCACTCAATCTGGTCTGCATACACATTCGGGCTGGCGACCTCTACCGTCGCCGGACAATTGATAATCACTTTGCGCGCTGGTGTTGCCGCCCAAGCCTCGGTGACTGCATCACAGACTTCTTTGGAAAACGCAAGTTCAGTCGCAGTAAAGGTCTCTGGACTATATTGCATGATGATTTCCGTTTCCGGCATATCAGCTGCCAGCACCTTCACCAGTTTCACAGAATCCACCGCCATCGCCTTCACTTCCGCCTTGCTCATATTGAATACGACCTCCCTAAACGTAGGTGAAATCGCATTGTAAATATGCACAATCACACGACGCGCGCCACGTACTGACTCCATGGTGCGACGTATCAGGTGCTCGCGCGCCTGTGTCAGTACTTCTATCGTCACATCGTCGGGAATGCGTTTTTCCTCAATCAGGCTGCGCACAAAATTAAAATCAGTTTGCGAAGCCGAAGGAAACGCCACTTCAATCTCTTTAAACCCCATTTGGCACAGCATATTAAACATGCGCAGTTTTTTATCTGCATCCATCGGCTCAAACAATGACTGATTGCCGTCACGCAGATCGGTGCTCATCCAGATCGGCGGCTGGGTAATCACGGCATTCGGCCATTGACGGTCTTTGAGGCTCACGGGGGGGAAAGCCTGATATTTTTGTGCGGATTGTGTCTGCATGCTGTGCTCCATCTGTTTTGTTTTTGACAGAAGACATGATAGCGCTTTGGCAAAAAATTAAATTGCTAATTTAACTAAAATAAGCCAATTTAAAAAATATTATTTCAATATATTAATTATTTTTGTAATATTATTTC
>NZ_DKJH01000042.1:0-148378 GCF_002454655.1 Methylophilus sp. UBA6697 | reverse complement strand
CTCGCCTAGAGGCGAAATAAATCTATTGATATTAGGTGTGATTGCAATCGATTAGTGAGCACTAGGTAGCAATTGATCTATTGCTACCATCAATCTCTGTGTTGTCCCTCTATGCTGCAACGTAAACCCCTTCGCCGCTTGCGACATCGCCTGCACTTTCATTTTATCCGCCGCCAACGTTGCAATCATGCCATGTAGCTCAGCTACATCACTTAATTGCACTGCCGCATTCGCCGCGACCGCTGCCTGCGTCACTTGCGCAAAATTAAACATATTTGGCCCCAATATCGTCGGCACACCCATGGCCGCTGCTTCAATCAGGTTCTGTCCACCCAATGGCTGCAAGCTGCCACCCATCACCGCGAAATCACTCGCCGCGTAATAGGTATACATTTCGCCCATGCTATTGCCCAGCACCACCTGTACATCGCCATTCAAGGGCTGCACCAGCTCCGTACGCAATACATAGCGCAGACCGCGTGCCTTGAGCAGCGATTCGACTTCAGCAAAGCGTTGCGGGTGGCGTGGCACCAGCAGGGTGAGTACATCGGTGCCTTGTACGGCATTGAGTATCAATGATTCTTCGCCCTCACGCGTACTGGCAGCCATGAATACGGTGCGATCTTTACCCAATAGCTGGCGTAATGCTGCACCTTTGGCCGCGCTGTCTTCTGGCGGCGTGACGTCAAATTTTAAATTGCCACAGATGACCGGATGTTTTGTACCCAGCGTTTGCAGGCGTTCGGCATCGGCGGCGGTTTGTGCGGCGACCAGGGATAGTTGTTGCAGGCCGCGGCGCGTGAGGCTACCGAGTTTTGCGTAGCCAGCGGCCGATTTGGGTGAGAGGCGCGCACTCAGTAGCGCCATGGGAATATTCAAACGCGTGGCCTGGTCGATGGCATGGAACCATAGCTCGGTTTCCATCAATAGCCCTAATGAAGGCTTGAAGTATGTCAGGAAGCGTTTGGTCGCGCCTGGTGTGTCGACGGGCAAGTAAGCTTGCAATACGCGGCCACTGGCGATCTCCTGGCCAAATAACTGGCGACCCGTCTCACGGCCGGTGGGGGTGCCGTGGGTCATGAGTAATTGGTGTTGCGGGTAATGTGCCAGCAGCGCATGAATCAGCGGCTGTGTCGCACGTGTTTCACCTACCGAAACACAATGCACCCAAATCAGCGGCGCGCTGACGGTTTGTGTGTAAAAACCATAGCGTTCGCCGACATGCTGGCGGTATTCGGGTTGCTTGAGGCCGCGCCAGAATAGCTTGAGCGGCAGCAGGGCGGCTACCGCGAACATGAGCAGGGTATAGACGAATCTTGGCATGGCGTTATTCTCGCATATTTGCGCTGACATCTCGCCTGCACGCACCAATCAAATGCATGCAAAACACGAGAGTGATGACTCACCTATGCCTGAGGCCTTGTGGTTAAAGTGATTGCAAGAATGCAAGCAATACGCACCAAAAAAAGGCGTAAAAAATCGATTGACGTCAACAAAGTATAGGCATAAATTACTGCCAGCAACACAAGATGTTGTGTTTGGTTGAAGCCGCATCTCAATCCATAGCGTGCGGCAATATAAGCGTGCAAACGCTTGTTTCAAGCCAATCTTCGTGCCAACGCGTTGTCAGCCGCAGGGGTTTTTCCGGTTCACAGCGCGTTATCAATTAATAAGAATCGCCAAAGGTGGGAGAGCTCGATGCTGAAAGCAGTTGAACAAAAGAAAGTCCATTCAGAAGAGGTCGCGGCCGAGATTCCGGTGCAGCCTGTCTCACTTGATATCTGGGATAAAAAATACCGCCTGAAAACCAAATCTGGCGAGCATGTAGACCTGGATATGGACGATTCTTACAGCCGCGTGGCGCGTGCACTGGCTGACGTCGAGACCACCGAAGAGAAAAAAACCGAATGGCACGAAAGATTTCTGTGGGCGTTGCGCCGTGGCGCGATTCCGGCCGGCCGTATTACCTCCAACGCCGGTGCGCAAGAGCATAAACCAGCCACTTCTACCATTAACTGCACCGTGTCTGGCGTGGTAGAAGACAGCATGGACAATATTCTGGCCAAGGTACACGAAGCTGGACTTACTTTAAAAGCGGGTTGCGGCATTGGTTACGAGTTTTCAACGCTGCGTCCAAAAGGCGCATTTGTCGCCGGTGCCGGTGCCTACACTTCCGGCCCACTGTCGTTTATGGATATCTACGACAAAATGTGTTTCACCGTCTCATCTGCCGGTGGCCGTCGTGGCGCTCAAATGGCGACGTTTGATATCAGCCATCCGGACGTGACTGACTTTATCAAAGCCAAACGTGAAAATGGCCGTTTGCGCCAGTTCAACCTGAGCTGCCTGATTACCAAAGAATTTATGGAAGCCGTCAAAGCGGATGATGAATGGCGTTTGGCTTTCCCTGTGACCGAGAAAGAAGCCATTATTGACGGCCTCAACGTCAACGACGAGTCACAAGTCGTGTGGCGTGACTGGCCAATCAAAGGCAAATACCTGACCAAAACCGAAGGCCCTGAGGCCGGTAAAGTCGCTTGCCGCATCTACAAAACCATCAAAGCGCGCCGTCTGTGGGATGTGATCATGTCTTCCACCTACGACTTTGCCGAGCCAGGTTTTATCCTCATTGATCGCGTCAATGAAATGAACAACAACTGGTTCTGCGAAAACATCCGCGCCACCAACCCTTGTGGCGAGCAGCCATTGCCACCTTACGGCGCCTGCCTGCTGGGTTCTGTCAACCTGACCAAGTTCGTGCGGCAGCCATTCACTGACGAAGCGCATTTTGACTGGGACGAATACCGCGAAGTGGTCGGCGTATTTACCCGCATGCTGGACAACGTGGTGGAAATCAACGGTTTGCCATTGGAACAGCAGCGCCAGGAAATCGCCCGCAAACGCCGTCACGGCATGGGCTACCTGGGCCTGGGTTCAACCCTGACCATGCTCAAAATGAAATACGGTGAAGAAGACTCAGTGAAATTCACTGAAGAGGTCACCCGCATCATGGCCGAAGTAGGTTGGGAAGTCGGCGTGCAACTGGCTGAAGAAAAAGGCCCGGCACCGATTATGGACGAGAAATTTGAAGTCACCGCCGACATGCTGCGCGTGCGCCCGGAAATGGCCGCTGATGGTATTAAGGTCGGCCAGAAACTGGCTGGTAAAGTGTTGCTGGGTAAATACAGCCGCTACATGCAGCAATTCCCCGAAGGTCTGCGTAACCAGATCGCGACCAAGGGTGTACGCTTTACCCATCACAGTTCCATTGCGCCAACCGGCACGATTTCACTGAGCCTGGCCAACAACGCCAGCAACGGTATCGAGCCTAGCTTTGCCCACCACTATGCCCGTAACGTCATCCGTGAAGGCAAAAAGTCCAAAGAGAAAGTCGATGTATTCAGCTACGAGCTGCTGGCTTACCGTGAACTGGTGAATGCGAACGCCATGCCGTTCAGCGACAAACCGGAAGAGCAGTTGCCGGATTATTTCCTCGATTCATCCACCATCATGGCCAAAGCCCACGTCGATATTCAGGCCGCTGCACAAAAATGGATTGATAGCTCCATCTCCAAAACCATTAATGTGCCCACCGATTACGACTTTGAGGATTTCAAAAATATCTACCTCTACGCGTATGACAAAGGCCTCAAAGGTTGTACGACTTTCCGTTTCAACCCTGAAGCATTCCAAGGCGTATTGGTGACCGAGAAAGACCTCGAAAGCACCACTTACAAATTCACGCTGGAAGATGGCACCGAGATCGAAGCCAAAGGTAACGAAGAGATTGAGTACGATGGGGAAATCCACACCGCGGCCAATTTATTCGACGCATTTAAAGAAGGCTATTACGGAAAATTTTAGTGTTTGCTTGCTGCGCTCGCCATTGCGGCGTTAAAAAGCAGTTTAAATCCTCATGTACTATTTGTACACTCCGGTTTAAAACCGCTTTTCGCCTGGCACTGGCTTCGCTCGCAACGGCAACCATCTAAAATTTTGAAATGAATTTTTGGACTGAATTTATAAAGAACTGAGCACTCCAATAGGGAGAACAACATGGCAATCAAAATCGACAAAAAAATCACCGCCTACAAACTGGTGACCGATGAAGACAAAAAAGCAGCCGAGGCCGCCGCAGCGCCTGTCGCAAACATCATTCAAATGGGTGAGCCATTGAGCCGCCCGGATATGCTCGTGGGGAACACCTACAAAATCAAAACGCCGGTGACCGAGCACGCGCTCTACATCACCATCAACGACGTCATCATGTACGAAGGCACGCCACAAGAGCACCGCCGTCCGTTCGAGATCTTCATCAACTCCAAAAACATGGAGCACTTCCAGTGGATCGTCGCGCTGACCCGCGTCATGTCTGCCGTGTTCCGCAAAGGTGGCGATGTCACCTTTTTGGTAGAAGAGCTGAAAAGCGTGTTTGAACCTTCAGGCGGCTACTTCAAAAAAGGCGGCAAATTTGTGCCTAGCCTGGTGGCCGAGATTGGTGAAGTAGTTGAAAAACACCTGCAAGAAATCGGCATGCTGAAAAAACCAGGCTTAGACGAACACCAGCAAAAACTGGTAGAAGAGAAAAAAGCGGAATACCTGGAAAAACACGCCAAGTCAGGTGATGAATCAAACGACGAAGGTTTTCCAAAAGGCGCACAGCTTTGTAAAAAGTGTAATACCAAAGCAAGCATCTTGATGGATGGATGCATGACTTGTTTAAATTGTGGTGATAGTAAGTGCGGTTAATGACCTAATTTTTTTATTATGTATTATAACTAAGCCCGCTTTTGCGGGCTTAGTTATCTAAAGCGCTTATTAAAGTTATGGATGATTGAGTATTTCACCTTTTGCTGCCAATTAACCAATTACGAAACTTAGCTATCATCTTAGAAAAGAAGCCTAAGTTCTTGCTTGGCAATGACTTTGGAGAATTTTTCTCAATAGCTTCAGTCGCTGAGTTTTTTTGTGCAATGTATCGACGATTGTCGACTTTGTCTTTAGCTTTAACAGCTTCGATTCTTTGCCTAGACATTTTGCCCGCATCCAGTACTCGATTCTCTTTAATCCAGTAATGTGATTGGCAGTCGAATTTCCAATTGCCTATAGAGGGATGTAGCGATACGCCATTTTTAGATTTCGACAAATGCCATTTAGAAGGTTTCAAGGGGGTTAATACTTCTTCTCCACATCCGCAACAACAAGCATGAGCGGCACTTGCGTACTCCTCACTGATGTATAAGACTCCCTCTTTTAACTGATCCGGAAAGCTGACTACGTATTCGGGTTGAAGATAGTTTATTTTCACAATTACTCTCGTTTGCTAGTCAGTAAATTGCTCCAGGATGCCTTGTACTTTATCGTCTCAGCTTTAGTTTCGTCAGTATAAAAATCAAGAAACTGTTTATACCTTATGACAGCTAACATTGCATTCAAGGCATTCAATTCAATAAGCTGAATATTATTGTAAACGACGTCCTCACTATCCTCTGCCGTTGGCAATGTGTTGATTAAATCTACGGTATCAGGAGTCACTAAAGTAACTCTTGCACGAGCTTGTAGTTGAACAGTTTCAGGTATCTTATCAACACCAATACCTACATCAATGAAAGATATACGTCTAACAGATAGATAGTTAGCAATTAACCCTCTTGAAGGGCCATGATCAACAGCGATGAAAACGAAATCACAATTATCAAGCTCTTGAATATTACTCTCGTCTATGCGGACTGGATGGCCAGTTATTCCACTTCTCATTTGACCATAATGAGTTGCAAAATGATGTGCTTTATAACTAGCGTTGAATGCTTGTCCAGGGCTGAGTGCACCAGGCATACGGAAGGCGTTGTGTGGTTCAAGTTTATCCCCATCAAAAATATGAATTTCTTGGATGGGCATTTTCACAATCGCATCAAGGATAAAGCTTCCAGTACCACCAACTCCAACAATGGCTACTTTGGATTGCCTAAGTTTGTTCTCATATTCGTCCAGACCAGATCGAGCGATCGCAGTATTGGGGAAATAGAAAACTGAGGGCCTCGCATTGACTTGAAGTCGCCCAAGATGATTTGCGCGAGCTGATGGGTCAATATCACGTGCATGACGAGAAAGCTTGTTCGCATAGTGATTCATCTTAACTCGAAAGCTTGCCAATAGACGTGCAAGAGCTTCAGGGTCATCTGGTTTATTTGAGAATCTGCATCGCACTTGTCGCTCTGCTATTGTTAGTTGAGATGTATCTGCCACGAGCCCTGTTTCTAAAGATTTCCCTTGAGCCGTATGCGGTATAAATCCTGTAAACCAAACCGTGTGATCGTTGTTTAGTTGGCTGATTCCGTTGACTATTGAAAAAGGCGATATTATATCGCCGTAAGCAATTACACCTTCGGCGGTACAATAAGGAATGTTCTCAACAATGAGGTACCGATCATCTATGATGACGACGGAATATCCGTCGTCGATTAGCCCTTGGATATCGTCATTAGGAGCGATTGGATTTGCCAGCATCAAACTTCATCCCATTTTCTACTGGAACAGATTGTCCTGGATTGAGCTCACCGGCTTTATTCCCATGAGTCCAATCAACATCATACAAACTTAGGTCAACAGTATTTGGGTCAATACCAGCGAGCTCAAGTATCTGTTCAAATGAAACTGTTGGTCCAGCGACCTTTTTCGGTCTTGTGTTAACGATAATATTAAATTCGTGCGGTTGTTGTGCCATTTTTTAAAGCCTTTCAAACAAAAGGTAAGATACAAATAATACATTTTTAATGCGTAACGATTTGGTGAGTATCAACATTTAGCCACCAATTTCTAGTAGCTAGAAGATGTAACGCTTTAATCTCCTGTCGTGTTCGTTCTCACATTCAACTTCCATCGGATCTTGCCTTGATGTGCTGTATGTTGGTGATGGTTCTGTGGTGGAAATGGGTCATCTTTGTTCGATGTGATTTCTTTTTTACAGCCGGCACAAATATAAATACCAGATACGGGTACTGTATCGCTTGGCTCATAAGTATTTTTCCACCAAAGTTGAGATGGCTCAATTTCTTTGAGTACTGAATGGCTTGCATAGTTAGACATTCTATTTTTCCTTCCTAACGCCTTTGAAAGGTGACTTATCGGTGGTTTTAACATCCATAAAGCGCCCAGTCTCTGAGTCTCTTTTAACCCAGTGACCAGAAGGCGTTTGAGTTTGTGATCGGTCTTTAACTGCGCCATTACGATGTCCATCACCTTTTGGTGGATTTGTGGCCATTTGCTATTCCTTTCCTCACTTTGATTAACTTGACTAAAGATACTTTTGGTTACAGAATCTGTTTCACATGTAAGACAGATTGCATTTTGCACATCATTGTTTCACTTGTCAAACACATTAATGTTTTACATGTAATACAAAGGAGAGAGATGAAGATCGATTTATTAGCTGAAAATACTTTGCGGAAGCGAAGTAATAAAGGCGTTCGAGAAGCTGCAAAAGAAATTGGAATTAGTCCTGCTACGTTATCAAGAGTGGAAAATGAGAAGGTTCCAGATTTAGAGACTTTTGGAAAAATTTGTCGCTGGCTAGGGGACGACCCTTCAATCTACTTAGGGCTGCCACAGCAAAACTCTACATCACAAGTTCGTGTTCATTTCAAAAAAGAAAGTGCAATCTCATCTGATACAGCAAAAGCTCTAAGCCAAATGATTCTTTTAGCTCAACAAGTACTGTTAAATGAAAATCGGGAGTAAGGATTGTTTAGAAGGGGATTCAAAGCATGGTGCGAACGTTACGCAGAGTCAACACGGAGTGAATTGGGGATCAAAGCCCACGAGCCGCTCGATCCCCAATTATTAGCTAGCAAGCTTGGCATTCTGGTTTGGGGTCCAGAAAATATTCCAGGGTTGAGCCAAACTTATATTGATATATTGCTTAGAAATGACGGTGTTTCAGCAAGTGATTGGTCAGCAGTAACCATTGAAATTGAAACGCAAAAATTGGTTATCTTGAATACTTCGCACTCTATTGGACGGCAGTCTAGTGATCTCATGCACGAGTTGTCCCACATAATTCTCGAACATAAAAGTCATTCTGCGGACTCTTCGCTTGATGGAATACTATTATTATCTGCTTATGATAAGGATCATGAAGATGAGGCGGATTGGTTGAGCTCATGTTTATTGTTACCGAGAGCAGCATTAATTTCCATTAAGCGTCAAAATATTGAAATAGCAGATGCTGCAGAGTTATTTAAAGTAAGTGTACGTATGTTGAGATACAGAATGTCGATGACTGGAGTATCTCGGCAGTTCAGTTAGTCATAGTACTTAATATCCGTGATTGACGATGAGTTGTAAATGACGAGCTGGGAAAAGAAGGTCTCAGCGGTAATCTTTTTACGGAGTATGCTGTGTTCTTTTGCATAAGATTCTGCCGGTGCCATGAGCGTTCGGTCAGTGTTTTGATCGCTGGAGGTAACCGTCTAACACCCTTTCAATTCTTGGCTTTTACACTGTGCGGCCAATTGAGTGGCAGCGGTTTTTTGTTCCTCAGCCATTTGCGCAGCAAGGTAATTGAGCATTTTGGTGTGGCGATTCAATAGGTGCTTGTCTTCATTTTGCGTCGCTAGCATCAACCACATCGCTGCTTTAACGGTATTTTGTTCAACCCCAGCACCCTGCTGATATAAGTCGGCCAGATAGCCTTGGGCTTCGCTATTGTTGTTGCTCGCGGCCAGGCTTAACCATTGCACCGCGGCGGGCATGTCTTGCGCAATCACATCACCGCGCAAATACAGCATGCCTAAATTCAATTGCGATTTCACGTGTCCTTGTTTGGCCGCTTGCTCATAATAAGTCACCGCTTGCGGGTAACTGATGCTTTGAGTCTGGCGCTGAAACACCAGTGAGGCCAACGTGTATTGCGCCTCTTTGTAATTTAACTCTGCCGATTTTGTGTACCACTTGACCGCTTCGTCCATATTTTTGGCCACGCCATCGCCATCCTGATACATCAGACCTAAGTTGTAGCAGGCTTTGGCATCGTTTTGGTTGGCGAGTGACAGATAAATCGCGTGGGCGGCGGCATAGTCTTTTTGCAATAGCTTTTGTTTGGCTTCTTCTAAAGTGTTTGCCTGCGCCAGGCTGGCCGCACACAGCGCCAATAGCATCAAACCAGTGAACATCGTTTTGGTGAGTAACTTTGCCAAAAAGCCGCTTTCTATTTGCGCCATGCCTGTTCCTTGTGTGTGGGTATGCGTCGAAATGAATAGTCTCAGACTTGAGCGATTTTGATAAGCGCTTTATTTAGCCAAGCCCATCCATTCTGCTGCGCCACGTGCCGAGGCTTGTACCGCTTGTTGATAGGTCGCTGTGGCTGGCAAATGGTCAGCAATCTGGTTTAGCGAAATATAACCGGGGTCTAAACAGGTATCTTTTTCGCGGAAGATGCTGTGCTCTTTGGCATAGCTTTCCGCAAGCGCCCTGAGCGATTCGGCAAGCGGTTTGTTCGGGGCGCTGGGGGTAAAGTCGCCTAGCAGCCATAGGTGCACATCTTCCTCTTGTGTATAACCCGCTTTCGGGTCTGCCAGCATAAATGCATGGTCTATCTTGGCTTGGTTTTCTATCTCTGCCGGGTCGCCATAAGCCACTTCGTAATATTTTACGTCTGCTTTAATTAACGAAGTTGGGCCATCAATAGGCACCTGACCCACCGCATAATGGCCAGCAATTGCCCGCAGGCTTTGCAAATGGTGCTCTTTGCCAACAAAGTGGATGGTTTCACCGCGTGCTTGTAGCGCTTTAATGCCCGCAGCCATGTCTTGAGTGGCCGCGTAGATAAGCGCTGTGTAGCTGGGGAAAGTGTGGTTGTCGGCATTCTTTCTGGCAAGGCTGTAGTTGATCATGGCAGTGCCATTGTCATAGAGCTCTAGTGCGCTGGTGGCGGCCACTTCACCCTGCGCATCCAGCACTACCGAGACCGCCATTTTGGTACCATTCCCATTGCCACCAGCCAAGGCATCGAGCCAATTTTGTAATAGCTCCGCAGGCCATTCTGGATACTGTTCTCTGGCAAGCGCAAACACTTGCGGCAGCAGCCTGGTTTGTTCTAGCAGGCTTAAGTTTTGCAGCCGTACTGTGGTGTAGGCTGATGGCAGATTGAAATCGTGGGCCATGTTTTATAACTCGCGTTGAATCATTGATGCGCAATTTGCCTGAGCGATTGAGAAATCCAAGACTGGATAATTAGTTCGCGACTGCGGACACCTCAGGCTCTTCGCTGATTTTGATTTCCCCGCATTTATTCATCTTGGCCGTAGCACAGGCGTATTTGTCGGTAGTTGCCAATTCTCTCGCTTTGGCCATGTATATATCGCCAGCTTGATTATTCTGCATGCCGTACGCGGCCTGGGCCAAATAGTAATAGGAGAGGTCAAACATATAATTGATGTTGATGACTTTATGTACTAAACCTCGCCAGTCTTGTTTGCCGTGCAGCCCTTTTAAGTCAGTTTGATTCATATAAAACTTAAGCCCACAGCTTTCACATTTCATTTCGAGCGTGCCTGCCTTAAAGGCCTCAAAATCACTGGAATAAAAGGCAATAGCTTTGGTGGCGTCTATCGCTGGTGGATCAACCAGGCTGGATTTGCCTTCTTCAATCACCCTGACATTAGATGAGTTTTCCAGCCAGTCATTTTTGGCTGTGCGCACATAGATGTACTCAGGTTTATAGTCGGCATATACAGGCAATCTATCTGTATAAATTTTCAGCATGGGCTCTTGCAGTTCTTTTAATGCTTCGATGCGATTTGGTGGGGAAGGGTGTGTGCTTAAAAAGTCGCCTTTGCTTTTATTGCCGGTAGCCTCCATCATTTTTTCCCACAAGGTGACTGAGGCCGCCGGGTTGTAGCCTGCTTGTGCAGCAATTTCAATACCCAGCTTGTCCGCCTCGGTTTCTGCACCACGGCTGTTTGGTAACGTGACAAATGCACCCCCGGCAAGAATGGCTAACTGGTTGGCTGTTTGCACATTGTTATTATTTTGTTGTTGAGTGCCGTTGCTCGCAGCGGCAACAGCAACCGTGGCGGTGGCGACTGCAATTTTGGTCAGAATATCCACTGACATTTTTTCTGCGGTGTGGTTGGCCAGTGCGTGTGCAATTTCGTGGCCCATGACTTGCGCCAGTTCATCGTCTGTAGGTTTGACCTTTTCTAGCAGGCCGGTATATACCGCCATTTTGCCGCCCGCCATGCAAAAGGCATTAATCTCGTCTGATTCAACGACATTCACTTGCCACTTCCATTTTTGTGATTCTGGCTTATATAAAATGGCTCGCTCAACCAGTCTGTTGGTGATTTTTTGCACGCGCTGATTCGTGTCAGCATCGCCACTGAGCTTTTTCTCTTTATCGTAAGCGCTGATCATCGAGCTATACAGAGATGAGCTCTTATTGATGGCGGCATCTTCGGAAACGATCATCAGTTGTGATCTGCCGGTCATATTGTTGGTAACGCAACCCGAGAGCAGCGCGGTTAAACCAAGCAAACACCCCACTAACATCGCTTTCATTTTTTGAGCCTTATAGATTTTCTAACAACTATAAATAAATCCAGTGAAAATTCAACTCAAACACGAGCGACATTTGATTCTGCGACTTGCAAACGCTCTTCACGTAAAAGTGTAACTTGCATCGCATAGTTCATTGATCAATATATATTTTTATCCCATCGCGGCCAAAAAGGTATAAATTACGCACTGAAGTTACAATTTGTTACATATAACAATTAAGTCTTCTCGGTGATGCTGGGTTGAAGGGTATGAATCTTGTGCATTACGTGCATATAACAAGAATCAGGCTAGATATGTGGGGATGGTTTCAATGACGGATTTATCGTTGCAAGATCGTTCTAGATTGCTGGAATTAACGTTTGCTTTTGATGAGATTGGTGATGCAGTTTTTTTGATTAGCCAACAAGGTACGCTCTGTTATACAAACGCCCTGACCTGTCAGCTCTTTGAATATTCACAGGCTGAGCTATCCGCTTTAAATAACCAACGATTATTGTCTGACTTTTCCCATGAGTGGTGGCGTGAACATTGGCATGCGCTGCAAAAGGTTAAATCACTTAGCTATACAGTGAAAAGTCGCAGCAAATCTGGTCAGCATTTTGATGCCGTCATCACCGCGACAAAAATCAGTCTGGGCGAAACTGACTATAGCCTGGAGGTCTTACGCAAACTGCCGAATAGCCATGCAGATGAAGGCAAACCTGAGCAATTGGATCGAGAGCATTACCTGCGAACCTTGCTGGATAATTTTCCTTTTATGGTCTGGCTGAAAGATAAAGATAGCCGGTTGTTAGCTGCCAATAAAGCCTATGCAAAGATGGCTGGTGTGCCGACGACTTATGATCTTGAAGGCAAGACAGATTTTGATTTCTTTCCGGCCGAGCTTGCTCAGCAATATGTCGATGGCGATAAAGACGCTTTAAACAGTGATGCGCCTATTGGCGTGATCTGCCCGATCAGGGATACGTCTGGAGAATATTACTGGATAGAGTCATATAAATCCTCTTTGGTTGTCGACAGTCAGGTCATTGGCACCGTGGGTTACGCCAGAGATGTGACCGAGACGCTACAACGGGAGCGCGAATATCACTCATTGATCTCAAACTTTCCTAATTCCATCGTGCGTTACAACCGTCAAAATAAGCGCACTTATTTGAATCCTAAAACCGCTGATTTTTACGGTGTCACCTGTGATTTCCTGGTTGGAAAATCGCCTTCTGAGTATCCTGGCGGCGCTTCAGCGATAGAATTTGAATCTCACATTCAGGAGGTCTTCGCGGCGGGGATTAATAAAAACGTAGACCTGCATTGGCAAACCCCAGAGGGGAAGGGACGGATTATCCATACCTCCCTGATTGCCGAGCTGGACCCGAATGGCGAAGTCATGGCTGTGATTGCGATGGGGCAGGACGTCACGGAGACGGTTGAAAGCCAGGCGCGCATTCATCATCTGGCCTATTTCGACTCATTGACCGAATTGCCCAACCGCGCATTACTCGCCGACCGTTTGAATCAGACCATGGCTGAGGCGGATCGGAATAACCATCCATTTAGCCTGATGATGTTGGATCTGGACCGGTTTAAAGAAATCAATGATTCATATGGACATACGGTAGGGGACCAACTGCTATGTGAGGCGGCCAGAAGGCTGGAAACACGTATCAGGCGTTATGACACCATTGCCCGCCTTGGGGGCGATGAGTTTGCGATTCTCTTATCTGAAATACATCATCCGCAAAATGCGTCTAATGTCGGCCAGAAAATTATCGAGGCCATGGCTGAGCCTTTTTACATCGCCGGTAAAGAGTTATTTATTACCGTGAGTATCGGCATTGCCGTGTTTCCTACCGATAGCCACAAAGTGGAGGATTTACTCAAATACGCAGACTCCGCTTTATATTCTGCCAAGAGCAAAGGCCGCAATAATTTTCAATTCTATTCTTCGGATCTCACAGAGAAAACGTCGGTACGCATGAATATTGAAAATGCGCTAAGAAAAGCATTGCAGAAGGACGAATTCAAGCTGTATTACCAGCCGCAAGTAGATTTGATTTCCAAAGAAGTGGTGGGTGTGGAGGCGCTGATCCGCTGGCATAGAGACCATCGTGAATTGGTTTCCCCAGATCAGTTTATTGGTATTGCTGAAGAGTCCGGGCTCATTATTAGTATTGGTGAGTGGATCATATCCACTGCATGCAAAGCCGCGGTGCAGTGGAATGCGGGGCGCACCAAGCCTTTTACGGTTTCGATTAACCTGTCCACCAGGCAATTTATTCAGAATGATTTATTTAACTCGGTCATCAACATCCTGACGGAAACGGGATGTAAACCTGAATGGATCAAGTTGGAGATCACCGAAAGTCTGTTGCTGGAGGATAACGAAACGATTCAGTCTGTCCTGCAGACTTTCCATAACCATGGACTATGTATTTCAATTGATGATTTTGGCACCGGCTATTCAGCGTTAAGCTATCTGAATCGATTCCCCATTAGCCAGTTAAAAATTGATCGATCATTTATTAAAGATATCACCACTAACTTAGATAGAGGATTAATTGTGCAGGCCATTATCTCAATGGCCAGGAGTTTGCGAAAAGGGCTGATTGCAGAAGGCGTTGAAACAGAGGCACAAGCCCAATACCTGGCAGCAATCGGTTGTCCTCATGCACAAGGATATTTATTTGGCAGGCCAGTACCCTTTGAGGATGTCATGGTCACTCGGCAGTTGTGACAGCGTTAGTGACAGTTCAAGAGGTCATGAATGCCCGCACGCTATGCGAGGGATGATTTACTTTGCATGCAATCTGGCATTCAGCTGGTCTATGACTTCTGCCCAATCGGCATCTTTCAATATCTCTTCACGCAAAAATGTGGCCTGTGCGGGTGTCCAATAGGGCGCTTCAGCCAGCGAAATGTAACCCGCCAGATGACTGTGCGTTTTAATAAAGCTTTCGATCTCGGCGTCGGTATTCGGCAAGCCGAGTTGGGCGAATAGATTATTCAGTGTGTGCAATGAAGATTCCATGAGGCTGACTCCTAAAGTCGTTAATTCAAAGTAATTCTTCCACGTGCTTTTTAATATTGGCCGCCATTTTGGGTGTGGGCAAATCATTGGTATCAGTGCCAAATGGGTCTTCAATTTCTTCGGCAATCAGCTCCAGGCTGGCTAACACATAAAAAATAAACACCACGACTGGAATCACGTAATAGCCCAGGCTGAACACAAAGCCAAACGGCAGCGTCATCACGTAGAAGAAGATGAATTTCTTGATAAACGCGCTGTATGAATATGGGATAGGCGTATTTTTAATACGTTCGCACATGCCGCAGACTTCAGTGAATGATTTAAGCTCGTCGTTGATGATAAACAACTGGTCACCGCTGATTTTGCCTGTGATGTAGAGTTCGTTGGCTTTTTGAAACAGGCGCTGCGCGATCTGGTTGGGGTGGTGTTCGTGGTGGTCGATCTCCAGGTCCAAGCCTTCAAACAGCATTTTGCTGACTTCTTCATTCATCAAATGCTTGGACAACACCGAGGCAAAGGTCGGGATGATTTTCTTGAAAAATTGCTTATCTTCTTCGTCAGTTAAAAAGGCTGACAATTTAATGGCGAGGTTTCGGCTGTTGTTGACCAGTGTCCCCCAGGCTTTGCGGCCTTCCCACCAGCGGTCATAGGCGGTGTTAGTGCGGTAGGCCAGCAGCAATGACAACACAAAACCGACGGTGGTGTGGATTAAGGACAGGTTTTTGACATGGCTGCTGTCGGCCAGTTTCCAGTACTCGATTTCGAGGTAGGCGATGCCGCCTGCATAACATCCAATCAACAGCATCATGGGCATGAGCTGGCGGAAGGTGTCCGATTCGTGAAAGCGGAAGATGAAGGTAATCCAGTCTTTGGGGTTGTATTGAATCATGCGGTGTTGCCTGTTGAAAACTGGAAGCCAGTTTAACATGGCGACCGGAATAATAGCCGCTTGCACGGGGCGCGACGCATGACAGACGATACTGACAGCAATGTCAGAATGGATCGTCTTTTTTGTTGCAGGCTGATTTCTTTACACTCCTGTTATCGGCCAGCCTTTCGTCCGGGCTGCGCGAGCTGTATTCATTATTCGCATTCATTTCTCTTTGGAGGTTGTTCATCATGGTATCTAGCAACAATGCATTGCAATCTGAAACGAGTATTGACCCTCTCCCTGGCATGGGGGCGATTCCGCATGCTGATGGCGTGGCTTTCAGGGTGTGGGCGCCGCATGCTGAGCAGGTGTCGGTGATCGGGTCTTTCAATGACTGGCAAGCTGGCGCTGACCAGTGCGTGAGTGAGGGCAATGGTTACTGGTATGCCGACCTGGCGCATGCCAGGCCTGGCGATGAGTACCAATATCATTTGATCAATGGCGAGCAGCAACTGCAACGCATAGATCCTTATGCCAGGGTTGTCACGAACTCTGCGGGCAATGCGGTGGTGCCTGCGCTGGATTTTTTTGATCAGCCTGGGTCTGACTTTCAAATGCCGCCATGGAATGAGCTGGTGATTTACGAGCTGCACATCGGCACGTTTAACGCTAAAGACGAGACGGTAGGCACATTTGATACGGCGATTGAGCGGCTACCGCACCTGCAGGCGCTGGGCATTAATGCGGTGGAGGTGATGCCGATTGCCGAATTTGCCGGGGATTATTCGTGGGGGTATAACCCGGCGCACCCGTATGCGGTGGAGAGCGCTTATGGCGGACCTGAGGCGTTCAAGCGCTTTATTGCCGCTGCGCATGACTTGGGCATCGCCGTGATTGTGGATGTGGTGTACAACCACTTTGGGCCGTCTGACATCAGCCTGTGGCAGTTTGATGGCTGGCAGGAGAACGGCAAGGGCGGCATTTACTTTTATAACGACTGGCGCTCGGCGACGCCGTGGGGCGATACGCGGCCAGACTATGGCCGTGGCGAGGTGCGTCAGTATATTTTTGATAATGCCATGATGTGGCTAGACGATTATCACGCCGATGGCCTGCGCTATGACATGACCTTGTATATCCGCAGTGTCGAGGCGAGCGCGCAGCAAATGATTGTGGAGGGCTGGAGCTTGCTGCAATGGATCAACAGCGAGGTGGAGCGGCGCTACCCTGGCAAAATCACCATTGCCGAAGACTTGCAAAGTAGCGCAGAGCTGACGCTGAAACATGAGGATGGCGGGGCGCACTTCAGCAGCCAGTGGGATGCTGCATTTGTGCACCCGGTACGCACCGCGCTGATTGAGATCGATGATGCCAACCGCTCTATGCCCGCGGTGCGTGACGCTTTGCTCAAGCGCTATAACGACGATGCGTTTGAGCGCGTGGTATATACCGAGTCACACGACGAGGTGGCAAATGGTAAGCAGCGACTGGTGTCTGAGATCGATCCCAGCGAGCAACCGGGCCGCTATGCCATCAAGCGCTCTTGCCTGGGCGCGGCGCTGGTGATGACGGCGCCGGGTATCCCCATGCTGTTTCAGGGCCAGGAATTTTTGCGTGACCAATGGTTTCGTGATGACCGCCCCATCGACTGGCATCGCGCAGAGGAATATGCCGATATCACCACCCTCTACCGCGATTTGATCAGCCTGCGCTTAAACCGTAATGGGTATTCTGCGGGCCTGAGCGGGCAACACACCGCCGTGTATCACGTCAACGATAATGACAAACTGATTGCCATGCACCGCTGGCAAGAAGGCGGTGCCGGTGACGATGTGGTTGTGGTATTTAATTTTGCTGAGGGGCGTAAAGATCACTATGTGATCGGTTTGCCGCAAGCTGGCGAGTGGAAGTTACGTTTTAATAGTGACGCGACTTTATATAGTAAGCAACTGGACGAAACCCCTTCCGGCGATATCACGGCCCATGACGAAGCGCACGATGGCCATGCGTTTTCAGCCGTCATCACCATCGGCGCTTACAGTTGCCTGATTTATACGCAGGAAAAGTAACTTTGTGGTCTGCGCTATGACGACAGCGGGCAGGCAAAGCCCATGGTTTAAGGCATATTGAGGTGATGGCCTGCCGGGTCGTGCCCTTTTAAAAATGCGGCAAAGTCATCCGGTGACAGTGGTTTTGAGAACAGGAAGCCTTGCAGCATATCTGCCCCTAGCTCTCGGCAGAGGCTGGCTTGTTCTATGGTCTCTATGCCTTCCACAATCACATCCAGATCCAGGCTTTTCGCCATAACGATCAGGGCTTTTAAAATGCGGCTGTCAGCTTCGCTCTCAGGCACGTTTTGCACGAACGAGCGATCGACTTTCAAGACCGAGGCAGGCAGCCGTTTTAAATAAGACATGGATGAATAGCCGATGCCAAAGTCATCCAGCGCGACCTGTACGCCCAGGGCCTTGAGGTGATTAAGCACGGCGGAAGTTTTGTCGAAGTCTGACACCAATACGCTTTCGGTGACTTCTATAGACAGGCATTCACCCGGCAGGCCAGCGGCGGCCAAGTCATGTTGAATATCGCTGAACATACTCTCTTGTTGTAGCAGTTGCTCACTGGCATTGACCGCTAATACAAATGTGTGATCGATCAGTCCGTCGTTACGCCATTGCGCGACCTGCATGCAGGCCAGGCGCCTGTTCTTGGTATCAATGGCGGCCAGGAAGCCGAGCTCTTCAACGATATCGATAAACGCAATCGGCGCTAACAGGCCTTTGCTCGGGTGGTTCCAGCGCATCAGCATTTCTGCGCCGCAGATCTGGAAATTTTGTGCGTTGATCACTGGTTGATAGTATTGCACCAGCTGATTTTGCAGGCGTTGCGAGCGCAGTTCGCCTTCGAGCATGATTCTGTGCAGAATCTGGTCTTGCAGGTCTTCGCTGTAAAAGTGAAAGCCGTTGCGGCCTTCGCGTTTTACCTGGTACATCGCCAGGTCGGCGCGCTTTTGCATGTCTTCTGCAGTGAGCGCACACTTGGGGTAGGTGGCAATGCCGATGCTACAGGTGACAAAATGTTCGGTGTTATGGAGGGTGATGGGTTCGCGCACACTCTCGAGCACACGTTGCGCCAGCGCGCCGACCGAGGTTTCGGTATCCAGGTCGTGGACGACGATGGCGAATTCGTCTCCGCCCAGGCGGCAAACCACGTCGCCTTCGCGGACGACGGCCAGTAATCGCTGTGCAATCTGCTGCAATAACTGGTCACCGGAGTCGTGGCCTGAGCTATCGTTGATTAATTTAAAATTATCAATGTCGAGGTAAATCAGGCCAAGCTGGAAGTTCAGGCGATGTGCGCGCTGAATCGCCCCCCGTAGATGCTCTTCAAAATAATAGCGGTTAGACAACCCGGTCATGGGATCGTTTTCAGCCAGGTATTTGAGGCGTTTGTGGGTATCAATCAGTTTGCTGTTGAGCGCGTGGCGCGCTTGCGCGTGCACCAGTGCCTTGGTCAGATGCCGCTCTGACAGTTCCTTCTTCAGCAGGAAGTCTTGTGCACCGGCGAAGATGCAATTGCGCTCTATGACTTCGTTGTCTTCCATGCCGGTGAGGATGACGACGGCAGCATGTTTTTCGGTGTGTTGTGTGAGCTGGTTTAAGACATCCAGGCACTCCATGTCGGGCAGGCGGTAATCAAGCAGCACGACATCAAAGGTGTCTTCATCATACAGTTTCAACGCTCTCACGGCCGTATTTGCCTGTACGATGTCTTTGACCAGTTTGGGGTTTTGCAACACGCGGATCACCGCCATGCGGTCCAGTTCATCGTCATCAACAAGTAGCAATCGCATGTTTATTCCTTTGTGACCGGGAGCTCGACCAGGCGCCAGTAATGCTCAATAAAGCCGATGACTTCAAGAAAGTCCCGATCCATGTGTTGCTTGAAGACATAGCCTGCCACATGGTTGCGATAAGCGGCCACCAGGTCTTCATCTGATTTTGAGGTGGTGAGGACAAATACCACGGCATGTGTCAGCAATGGGTCGGTGCGCAGGGTTTGCAGAAATTCAAGGCCGTTCATGCGTGGCATATTAAGGTCGAGCAAAATAATATAGGGCGCTGGCACGGCGCCGGTACGCAATAATTCCAGTGCCTCGCGGCCATCGCGCGCACGTAGCACGGTGTTTAACAGCCGCAGCTTGCGCAATGCCCGTTCCAGAGCGATGGCGTCAATATCGTCATCGTCAACAATGAGTAAGGTGACTTCTTTATAGTTTTGTTTCTGCAGGATTTGCACGGGTCAGCCTCTCCTCTATATTGATTGGCCAAGTAAACCGGATAGCACAGCCACGGATGCCGTCAGAAACAATACTGGTGTTGCCGCCGTAAGCTTCCACAATTTTTTTCACCAGCGCCAGCCCCATGCCGCTACCTTCTACTTCATCGCGTGGCCGCAGGGTTTGGAACATAATGTAGACACGCTCCTGGTATTCTGGCGAAATGCCCGGCCCGTCGTCAGTGACGCTGAATTCATAAAAGCCTTTGCCGGCGGTACGACCACTCAGCTGAATGCGGCCTTGCGCTTTATCATGGTGCTTGATGGCGTTGGCAAACAGGTTGCGCAGCACTTGCTCCAGCGGCGTGGCAAGCGTGGTAAAGGTGGGCAAATCTGGGTCTACTGCCAGGGTAAACCCTTCAGGTGGCGCTTGTAGTTCGAAAACAGTTTGCGCCCATTTGCCGAGATCGACCTGGCTGACGCTGCCTTCCATGCGCCCGGCGCGCGAGTAGGCGAGTAAGTCATCTAGCAGGCGCTCCATTCTGCGCAGGCGGCCACGTAGCAGGTCCATGTGTTGCGGGATGGCATCGATTTGACCATTGTTGAGGTCTTCTTCAATCCAGTGCGAAATCTGGAAAATACCGCGCAACGGTGACTTGAGGTCATGCGAGGCAACATAGGCAAAGGTCGCCAATTCTTTATTGCTGCGCTCGAGTTCATCGCGGTGTTCCGCCAGTTTTTCACCCGCTTTTACCCGCGCAGAAATATCGGTAATCGCTGACAGTACTTTGACGCCATCGTCGGTTTCGATCGGGTTCAGCCCCACCTCTACCGGAAACTCGCTACCGTCTTTGCGACGGCCAAATAAGTCGCGGCCGCTGCCCATGGCACGTGGGCTCAGGTCAGAAAAGAAAGAAGCGCGGTGATGCGGGTGTTGATGGCGGAACCGTTCAGGTAGCAGGATATCTATCGACTGACCCAGTAACTCAACCCGGCTATAGCCAAAGATGCTTTCTGTCTGGTTATTTACCATTTCGATGATGCCGCTTTTATTCACCATCACCATGGCGTTGGGGGCGGCTTCAACCACTTGGCGAAAACGCTCCTCCATTCTTTTACGCGCCGAAATGTCGGTAATGGCTGAGAGCACCTTAATGCCATCATCAGTTTCAATCGGGTTCAGCCCGACTTCTACCGGAAACTCGCTACCGTCTTTGCGGCGGCCAAATAAGTCGCGGCCGGTACCCATGGCACGTGGGCTTAAGTCAGAAAAAAAGGATGCGCGGTGATGTGGATGTTGACGGCGGAAGCGCTCGGGCAGCAGGATATCTATCGACTGGCCCAGTAACTCGACCCGGCTGTAGCCAAAGATGTTCTCTGTCTGGGTGTTCACCATTTCGATGATGCCAGTGTGATTGACCATCACCATCGCCGTAGGTGCGGCTTCCACCACCTGGCGCAAGCGCAGATTGGCCCGTTCGATATCCCCAATGTCATCATGCATGACCAACCCCTTTGCACCAACAAAACTTGCTTGGCGAGTGTGAATCTAACTGCGAGTGTCTCTGGAATGCGTGCTACGGATACTTTGTTCTATTTACGCTCAAGTATATCCATGTCGCCGTCGGGAATGCAATGTGTGCGGCCAATGTTTGTGACGATATTTTTTGCCCGCATGGCGGGATTGAGCCACGAGCAGAGATGGTTGTATGACGTTGAGGCACAAAGTATGAGTTTTGCCTCAACGTGAACCCTTGGGATGTTATGGGATGCCAATAATCTTGAGGTATTCCTCAAGGGTCAATGTGAGTGTTTGCAGCGAATTATTCACTTCGTCTAGATGCGCATTGCCATTCAGGTGCAGTTGCTCTAACAACGCTTTGTGTTTTTCAACCGCGTCTAAATGCGCCTCCAGTTTTGCTTCTTTGAGTGCTTTGGTCATGGTCAGTCCCCTTCACAAGATGTGTTTACTCTAACAGGCTTTGAGCGTGCGTGTTTAGCTTATATCAAGGCCTTTCATGTTTGAGTAATGTGAGAGCTGCAAAGTTTGCGGCCTATATACAGGCGATATTCGTCAGAACACGCTACCCGGCCAAGTCAAAAGCATGTGTGGGTTGTTGCAAGGCTGTCTGCTGATTAAAATGACAGCATGTCTGCTGCATTAATTCAACAATACCTCCCTGGTTACCCCGCCCATTTACGTGCGCAAATTACGCAATTGCATGCGCAGGGGCAATTGGGCACTTATATCCAACAACGCTATCCGCAGGTGCATGCCGTTCAAAGTGATAAAGCTTTGTATGACTTTTGTATCGAGCTTAAACAGCGCTATTTAAAAAATGCGCCGTTACTTGATAAAGTGCATTTTGATAACAAGCTGACGGTTGAAAAGCAGACCTTGGGTTTGAACACGGCGATCTCGCGCGTGCAGGGTGGCAAGCTCAAAGCCAAAAAAGAAATCCGTATATCGGCATTTTTTAAAACGGCGCCGCTGGAGTTTTTGCAGATGATTGTGGTGCATGAGCTGGCGCATCTTAAAGAGCGTGACCACGACAAGGCGTTTTACCAGCTGTGTTTGCATATGGAGCCCAACTATATGCAATATGAGTTTGATTGCCGTGTGTATCTGTTGTCGCTGCTGTTAAGTGAAAGTGAGTAAACGCTTACGTATTGGCGGCAGCACTGATTAACTGTAGCAAGGCGTCACTTTCAATGGTCGGTTTGTTTATCAATAACCAGACTGCGGCAATTCTGTCTGCCTGTGCATAGGCGGTTGTAGCCAGTTCCTCGCCAAAAATGTCCGGGTCTATTTCTGTGTATTGATAGGTGCATCCTGCCATTTTTGTACGGTGTTTAACGGCCTCGATGAACGGATCATGCCCGTGAATGATGGCGACCCCGGTATAAAGCATAAGGATGCCGCCCGGTGCCAGCCGGGTGAGTGCCGCCTCAACAATATCCAGCGACAGTTGTGCACCCAGCGGGCCGTGACCATGCCGGTAAGCGCGGGCGGATGGGTCGATCAGGTAAGGCGGGTTGGAAACTATCAGGTCAAACTCGCCAGGCAGGTCGTGCAGCAGGTCGCTGTGGTGGAACGCTACATTGCTAATGCGATTGGCTTTGGCATTGATGGCGGCAAACGCCAGTGCCTTGGCATTGATATCTACGCCTATGCTCTCGGCATAAGGCAATGCTTCAGCCAGCAAAATGGCGCCGACACCCGCGCCAGTACCAATATCGACACAGCGCCGCACTTTGCCTTGCAACGTCGGCAGTGCACCATACATGGCATTGATAAAGCGATAGGTGTCCGGGCCGAAAAACACGGCATCGGCGGCGTCAGTCGGAAAGCCGGAATGTAAAAACAGCTTGTCTTGAATGCTTGAAACGCGCACTTGTGACTGCCAGCCTTGCGCCACTGGCCGCAAAATGTTGGCTTCTTTCATGCGTGCAAATAGCGCTGCGTCTAGCGTTTCTTGCTTGAATGGCCGGTTCCAGCCGAAGATATCCTGAATACTTTCTGCCCAGGCATTGCCCGACCGCTGGTTCACCAGATGATGGGTTGCCGGGGTTACCGTCACAAAGCTGTAGTGACGCTCATAGAGCGCCAGCAGTAACTGTTCTAATGGGGAATGGAGGTATTTTTCCACGATGCCGTCCTTTAGAGGGAAGTATTGGTAGCTTAACAGAATGTTACTTTCTGTTTAATCAGCGAATTCCTACATGACGCTCATACATCGTCTGATAGAGCGTTTGATCATATCTGCGTAACTTATGTGCTTTGTACTTGCTATTCCATTTGGGCTATTCCATCTGGCAGGTTAATGCATTGGAGACCGCAGCGATGTCAGTCATCAGCAAACAAATCGGGAAGCATCAGCAAACAGCCCAAGACTGGTCTGCCAAGTCTATGTACTTTTCACTTTTGGCGCCTTCCGGTTTTAGCAAGGGCCGGGCAGATAGCCTGGGTTTTCTGGCCGCCAATTTGCAGGAAACCAGCCATCATTTCACCAATGTGCCCACACATCCTGCGCAACTGGAGGCGTGGTTGCTTGAGCAACATGCGGCAATCGGCCAACAGTACCAGGAGTATCTTGCCGCCAGAAAAGCAGGCGAGCCCCGCTGGTATTTCAGTGGCAAATCGCATGCCTTGTATTTTCTGCGTGCAGTCGCGCCGACCAAGATGGTTGATGGGGCCTGGCTATATGGCTTTACGCGCCACTGGCAGGACACGCGCTTTACCTCCTTGTTAAAAATTTATCTGGAAGAGCTGGGCAATGGCGTTGAAGCCATGAATCATGTAGCGCTATACCGCAAACTGCTAAAAGTGAATGAGTGTGATGACTGGCGCACGCTGGACGACAAGTTTTTCACACAAGGCGCTGTGCAGCTGGCGTTGGCAGCAAATGTTGAAACACATCTGCCAGAGGTGATTGGTTTTAATCTGGGCTACGAGCAGTTGCCGCTACATTTGCTGATCACGGCATATGAACTCAAAGAGCTGAATATCGACCCCTATTACTTTACCTTGCATACCACCATTGATAACGCCCATAGCGGGCATGCCAGAGCGGCAATTGATGCCGTCAGCGAGGCGATGCCTACGTTTGGTTCTGTACAGAATTATATGGAGCGCATTGTGGCAGGGGTTAAATTAAATGACGCCGGCCTCGGTACGCTGGACCTGATCAAACACTTTGACCTGCTGGCTGAAGTGGTCCGCGTGCTGCAAAGCAAAGCCAGTATTGGCCAGTATATGCATGCCAACCATTGTGTGATTGGGGATAAATCCATCAATGCGTGGCTGGCTGATGCCGACCAGGTGGCCAGGTTGCTATCTGTGATGGAAAGAACAGGCTGGATAACACGCCATCAAGACCCTGAACAGAGCCGTTTCTGGCAAATGATTACGGCGGATAAAGCGCCGATGTTCGGCGTATTCACTGCTTATGAGAGACAAGTGCTCTATGACTGGATTGCGGGTGAGGCGCTTGAGCGCTTGCCCCGACTGGCGCGATTGGGCGCGCCTTGGCGAATGGCGGAGAAACCATCCCTGCCTCAGACGTCTGAAGTGCCTCCGCATGGCAATATTTACGACTTGCGCTCAGGTCGCCGTGTTGCTCAGGCATTGCAGGTGGACAATGACTTTCACCAGGACCAATTGTCGCTGGAGCGCTATCTGCATGGTTTGGGGCAAAAGCGTATGGATTTCCTGATTGACTGGTTATCGCCTGCCAAGCACCATACGCCGCTGGGCTTGTGTGCGACACGTTATTTCAAGGCGTATGTCGACGCACCATACGGGCAAACAGGTGATTGATTAAAGCGTGCCCGCCCAATACTGTTGAGAGGTTCTTCACCACTGGTGCTTCAAGGCTTAGCCAAATAAATCATCCAGCGGATTTTTGCCGCTGGCGCTTGCCTTGCTTGCGACGCGGCTGGCGGTGAATTCCTCTTCAATATTGTCGCGGTAATAGCTCCACTGTGCGCTGGCATTTTTCAGGTTGCGCCAAATGCTGTCGCCGACATTGGCATATTCCAGCGCGCTGCCATTTTCGAGTTCTACTCTTAAGAGGCGCTTGCCTGCGTCGTAACCAATGGCGCGCAATTTGCCTGAGTGAGTGCTGATCATCTCCATGCCAGCCCCTTAGCAGCAACCACCTGTTTTACAGCCGCAAGATTTGCCCGCGGGTTTCAAGCCTTTGTGTTGCCAGGCGTTTAAAAAAGCCTCTTTACTCATGGGTTGAATATTGAGCGATTGCTGTAGTTCGTCATCAACGACTTGTGCCTGGTAATGTTGAAAATGCGCCAGGTATTTAGCGTAAGCGCGGTCTGCGCCACGCAGTTTCTGCCATTGTGTCCAGAGCCATTTTTTCAGTGTAAACATACAAACTCCTGCGTTTTTGCCATCACTGGCAGCATATTAAACTAATTCTGTCGCCAGTTTAATCTTCATGTCTGTTAGAGGCAGTTTGGCGCGCGGAGTTCAGGTCTTGCGTTCATGGCTTAGGCTCATGACTCAATGTCATAGCAGGCAGACTCAATGCGACGGATGGTGGCCGGAATGTCGCTGGCAGGTACCGGTTCCGAGAATAGAAAGCCTTGGGCGCCGTAACAGCCCAAGGCTTTGAGTTGTTGCACGCTCACGGCGGCATGGATGCCTTCGGCAATCACTTCTATGTGCAGGTTTTTTGCCAACTCCAGTGTCGAGCATACGATGGCCAGGCTGGAGGCGTCGTGGTGCATTTCGCGGATAAATTGCTGGTCGATTTTGAGATAGTGCAAAGACAGTTGTTGCAGATAAAGTAACGAGCTGTAGCCGGTGCCATAGTCATCAATACTGATTTTGATGCCGAGCGCGATCAGGTCTGACAGGAGTTTTTTGACGCGCCTGGGGTCAGCGAGCGCGCTCGATTCGGTAATTTCAACCTCTATGTGATTGGCAGGCATGGCATGCTTTTCCAGCGCTTGCGCTACCTCTTTCACCAGGTCAAAGTTCATCAGGTCGCGGGCGGTGACATTGACTGCAATAGTGAGGTCAAGCTGCTGTTGATGCCACAATTGCCACTGACGGGTCGATTCATGCAACACCAGTTTAAACAGGGTATGAATGAGGTCAGTGTTTTCGATATGCGGCACAAACTCACCTGGCATAATCAGTCCGCGTAGCGGATGCTGCCAGCGCACCAGGGCTTCTACTCCGATCACCGTTTGCGTTTGCAAATGCACCTTGGGCTGGTAGTAGACCACAATTTGCCGGGCGTGTATGGCTTCCCGGAATTCACTGATAATCCAGCTTTTGTCTGCCGGTTTGTCGCGGATAGCCTGGTAGCATTCGACTTGAGACTGGTTTTCTTTTGCCCGTAAAAGTGCGCGCTCACTTTCGCGTTGCATATTAGAAAATGCGTGTTTGGTGAAAGAGTCTGCCATTGAGATGCCTATGCTGCAGCTGACTTTGGCAGTTAACCCATTGACAATAAACGGTTGCTCCAGCAACTGGTGAATATGCCAGGCTTGCTGTTCTACGATGGCTTTTTCAGGCACGTTGAGCATGAGCACAATGAACTCGTCACCGTCGACGCGGGCGAAGTGGTAGCCTTGCGCCTGGCTGTTGTGATGTAGTCGCTTGGCGACGGCTTTTAAAATCAGGTCACCCAGGCCAAAGCCGAAAATATTGTTAAAGGCTTTGAAACCATCGATATCCATGAGCAACATCGCGTTCATACTATGCGGCAGTACACGCGTGGAATACATGCTACTCTCAACCACTTGCTCAAGATAATTGCGGTTGGGGATGCCGGTCAGATAATCGGTGCGGTTTTGCTGTTCCAGTTGCTGCTTAACCTCAATGATATTTTGTAAGGTGGTGCTGAGCTGATACCAGCCGATGATAAAGATAATGAAAAAGCCCAGCAAAATGCCGATGGTGGCAGGATGTAATGCCTGGAAATAGCGTAATAGCAGCGCGACCGGGAACAGCAAGGCCAGCGGTAATAGCATCGTCAAGATATGGTGGGCATGGCGATCGTCTTCACTGGCTCTGGGATGGCCGAGCTGCGCTATATCCGGGTGCAAGGCAACACTGCCAAAGCTGACATAGCCTATGAGCCAGCACATCAGGTTGATGTCATGCGGTACAGCCAGGCTGTTGCTGGTGCCATGAAACACACATTCACCAATGGCAAAAAACAGAATGGCCAGGCAAAGCTGCAAAAATACCCGCGAGGCGTATGCGTTGCTGCTGGTCCATAGCCATAGCAGCATGCCGAGTTCAATAAACGACAGTGAGGGATACAGCATGCGAAAAATCTGCGGCCGATCCAGCGAAAAACCATGATGCAGGATGGTAGGTAAAAACAGGAATTGCCAGCCGATGAGCATGAGGCTGGTGGCCAGGATCCAGCCCTGAAAAAAACCATGACGTGGAAATTGCGGGTGTTGCTGGCAGGCGAGTTGCCACAAGCTGCGCACCAACGCCAGGTGCCCTGTGAGCAGGCACACATCAGCCAGTGAAAGTTGCAGGCCAAAGTGTCCACTGGCATCGGTATTCGCTTCTATGAGTCCACCCAGGCATTGTGCGCTGATAGCGACCGCGAATTGCAACCATGGTTGGCATGGTTGCGGGCGCTGTCGCCAAATGCCCAGCCAGATGGCACTCACGCTGAGGATGGCAATCAGAAAAAACCAGCTATCCCTGAGTCCGAACCGACTAACAAGCGGCAGGCAAGCTGTGGCGACCAGCCCAGCCAGCCAAAAGACTTTCCAGGGCGGCGTCATGCGTGCTGCCAATGAAATAACGGCTGAAATATGATGACTCCATTGCATGGCTGTACTTCACATAAGCAGATCGAAGCGCCATTAAACACTGCTTTAATAACACATGTAAATATATGTTTTATTGGCGGGTGCTTAAAAGTGATTGCAGATGGGGTGAGTCAGTCGTTAAATTGCTTTTACGTGATTTAATGAAACGTCTGCGGATGTTTTCTATTACACTCATCCAGCGTCTCTAAGTCACGCAGTGACAGCGTCATCTCATTTGATTTTTTGTATTCGAAAGTGTTTTCTTGTTGGCCGTGCGCGCATACAAGAGCATCCATATTTATGTCCAACGCGTTTTATTTCAATCTGATTCTATTTTTTCTGGTGGCGATTATTGCGCTGGAAGTGTTGGCGAAAAAACTACGCTGGCCGCCTGCCGTGGCGCAGTTAATCGGTGGTGCACTGATCGCCTTTATCCCCGGTTTGCCTGCGTTTGAGATTGATCCTGCGCTGGTGTTAGTGGTTTTCTTGCCACCACTACTGATGGCGGGCGCTTATTTCACGGTGTGGCATGAATTCAGGCGCCACCTGGTGGGCATCTTGCTGCTGGCGATAGGCGCGGTGCTATTTACCACCCTGGTGGTTGGGCTGGCTCTGCATAGTTTGACGCCGGCACTGCCGTGGGCTGCCTGTTTTGCCTTAGGCGCCATTGTGTCACCACCGGATGCCATCGCCGCCAAGGCCGTGCTGCAACGGGTGGCATTGCCACGCAAATTGCTGGTGTTGCTGGAGGGGGAAAGCCTGCTCAATGATGCAACCGGCCTGGTGTTATACAAGTTTTCGATTGTGGCCATGCTGACTGGTGTGTTCTCCATGGCGGGGGCGGTTGAGGAGTTCGCCTGGCTCAGCATCGGCGGCATCCTGCTGGGCGCCGCGTTTGGCTACCTGGTCTATAAAACCTTGCGCTATTTGCATGACACCGAGCTCATGATTCTCGCCTCTGCCTTACCGGGCTGGATTTGTTATGTGGTGGGTGAACATATTGGTGTTTCGGGCGTCATCGCGACCGTTACCTACGGCATGATGCTGGGCTGGCACCAGCATGAAATCATGACGGCCACCGCCAGACGTCGCGGTGCCGCGTTTTGGGAAATCATGATTTTTGTCTTTGAGTCGCTGGTGTTTATCCTCATAGGCCTCTCATTGCGTGGGGTGTGGGACCGTATTGCCGACGGTAGCAAGTCAATTGCTGATTACAGCCTGGAGGTGTTGCTGGTCCTGGTGGTGGTGATTGTGTCGCGCTTTGTCTGGGTGTTTGCCGTCGATGGGCTGGCTGGATTATTCAGCAAACACGCAAAGTCTGCCTCAGGCGGCTGGCGTGAATCATTTGTGACCAGTTGGGCCGGCATGCGCGGCGTGGTGACACTGGCGGCCGCGCTGGCGGTGCCTGCCGAGGTGCCGGGGCGCGATTTGATGCTGCTGTGTGCGTTTGCCGTGATTTTAGTCACCGTATTGTTTCAGGGTACCAGCATCGGTTGGGTGATACGCGTACTCAAATTAAAAGCCACGGCCCATGAACGTACTTACCTTAATGAGCCGCAAACCTGGGCGCGTATAGAGCAGGCGCAATATGCAGTGGTCAACAAGCTGGCTTATGACGAACAAGGCAAGCTACAGCATCCACGATTACTCGAACAATATGGTTATCGCCAAAGCTTGTCAGACAAACATAAAAATGACGCCATGTTGCCAGACGATATCCGTAAAGCGCATTTTAATGTGGTGCTGGCCGCAGTGGCCGCCGGGCGTGAGGAGTTGCTGAAGCTGCATCGTTCCGGACAGATTCATGATGAACTATTGCATATGATGGAGCGTGATCTGGATATCCAGGAAATAGCAGCATTGCATAGCCGGGGATAAGGCAACGCTGTCCACATTTTTTGTGGATAACTTTTCAGATGTGTTGTGGGTGAGTGTTGTAACTGATTGATTTAATGACTAAAAACAGGGGTGATTAAAATCTGTACGCTGAAAATAATTAGCAAAAATCCTTGCTGCAGGCTATTTTTTGTGTATTGCCAGCCAGAGGTCGTCGGCGTAGCATAGGCTGATCACTGTTGCAAATAAGGAGTCCATGATGAAACGACTGTTTTATATTGATTATCCGCAAGAGCATTATGAAGGACAGGCGCATCGTTATCGTTGTGCGTTTTGCAAGCAGGAAACCACCAAAATCAATGGCCGTCTGGAAGGGCATTTACCAAGTTGCGATTATCGCGTGGTACTTGAAAAAGCAGGGTTTGAATGCAACCGCCAGGTAGCTGTGGCACATGAAGATACGGCAGACGAAGAAGATTAATTCGCCACGATAGCCAGATTATCATCGCCTCACTTTTAACGACCGGGTCACCGTATGAGCACATTTACTCCCTTGCAATCACTGATTGGCGGCTTGCTGATTGGCTTTTCTACCTTGCTGTTAATCCGCTGGCTGGGGCAGATTGCCGGTATCAGCGGCATCGTTGGACAGCTGTGGTCGGCGGCTGCCAGTGATCGTGCCTGGCGTTTTGCCTTTGTTGCAGGTCTGCTGGTGGCACCGCTGTTGTATGCCCTATTTACGCCATTGCCCGCCATGCAGATTGCTACCAGTACGCCCTGGTTAATTGCGTCAGGCCTGCTGGTGGGTTTTGGCACTCGGCTGGGGTCTGGCTGCACCAGTGGTCATGGCGTGTGTGGCTTATCGCGCTTATCGTTACGCTCGCTGGTGGCGACGTTGACGTTTATGCTGACAGCGATGCTGGTGGTATGGCTGGTACGCCATGTGCTGGTGGCAAGATAGGAGCGCATGATGGTGATGTTGATTGCATTGTTCGCTGGCGTGATTTTTGGCCTGGGCTTGATTGTCGGCGGGATGACTAACCCGGCCAAGGTGCTAGCGTTTCTGGATATTAGTGGTGATTGGGATCCCTCACTGGCGTTTGTGATGTTGGGGGCGATTGCCATTGGCTTTTTCGCGTTTAAAACTGCGGCCAAACAGTCGCGCAGTCTGTTGGGCTTGCCTATGCAATTGCCTGCCAGCCATCTGATTGATCGCAAATTGGTTATAGGTGCATTACTGTTTGGGGTCGGCTGGGGCCTGGCTGGTTTTTGCCCCGGCCCGGCGGTTGCCTCGATATTGGTTGGCGGTGCTGCGGTGTGGATATTTGTCGCCAGTATGCTGGCGGGCATGGCGCTACATACGCTGGCCGTGCGCCGCGGCTGGCTTTAATCTCTTTTCTTGCGCCATCGTGCGTGCGACCCATACTTGGTCATTTGGCAGGCAGTCATGCCTCTTTTTACGGATGCTAGTCGTGTCATTTTCCCTGAGCATCAGTCAGCGCGTTGGTGCCGCCTTGATTTCTCATAAAGATATTTCTTAGGAGCCGGCACATGATTTTTCAACAGCTTTTTGAAGCAGAGAGTTGCACATATACCTATCTGCTAGCGTGTGAACAAAGCAGGCAGGCGGTGCTGATTGACCCGGTTGAAAGTGAGGTCGCGCGCTATATTGAGGTTTTGCATACCCAGGAATTAACGCTGGCCTATACGCTAGAAACCCATGTGCATGCCGATCATGTGACCGGGGCGGATGCGCTACGCCAGCGCTTGGGCAGTCAAAGCGTCGTTCACCGTGACGCGGGGGTGCTGTGTGGCGATTTGCTGGTCACCGATGGCATGCACTTGCATGTCGGCTCACTGGATATTGAAGTGCGCTCCACGCCTGGCCATACCGGCGGTTGCGTGAGTTACTACCTAGGTGACCGCATTTTTACCGGCGATACTTTGCTCATCAACGGCTGTGGCCGCACCGACTTTCAGCAGGGCGATGCAGGACAGTTATACGACAGTGTGCATCGTGCAATTTTCAGCTTGCCAGAGGCAACCCTGGTTTATCCGGGCCATGATTACCACGGCCAAACGGTATCCACGGTGGGTAAAGAAAAAAAGGACAATCCGCGCCTGGGTGGCCAAATTTCACGTGCGGCGTTCGTGGCGCTGATGGCTAACCTGAAGCTGGGGTATCCAGCACAAATGGCGGTGGCACTGCCAGCCAACCAGGCGTGCGGCAGGCTGGCGGTTAATCAGTCTTCATAAGTTTGAAATATTAAATCTGCAGGCAGATTTTGCCAAAGTGCTGGTTGGTTTCCTGGTATTGAAACGCCTGCACGATTTCTTCTAGCGCAAATACTTTATCTACCACCGGTTGCATGCCGTTGGCCTCAATCGCTTTCACCATGGCTTGTTGCTGCGCACGATTCCCTACTAGCACGCCTTGCAGGCGTAATTGCTTAATCAGTGCAGTCACCAGCGGAAAGTCTCCTGCCAGGCCGGTCAGAATGCCAATGACAGACACATGACCGCCGACGCGGGCCGCCAGCATAGACTGTTCCAGTGTCGCTGGGCCACCGACCTCCACCACGTGGTCGACGCCTTGCCCGCCAGAAATGTCGCGTGCGAGCGTGCCCCATTGCGGCGTGGTTTTGTAATTGATTAAATGGTCTGCGCCTAAGGCCTTGAGCTTTTCCAGCTTGGTCTCGCTGGATGAGGTAGCAATCACGGTCGCCCCGGCCAGTTTGGCAAATTGCAGCGCAAAGATAGACACGCCACCTGTGCCTTGCACCAGCACTGTATCCCCCGGTTTGAGGTGGTCGTCAGACATCAGGGCGCGCCAGGCGGTGAGGGCGGCGGTGGTGAGGGTTGATGACGCCAGATGGCTCCAGCCTATGGGCGCCAGGGTAAACGATTCGACGGTCGCTGTGACCAGCTCGCGGGCGTAACCATCAATGCCATCACCCGGCACGGTGGCAAAGCCTTCAACCAGTGGTTTACCTGATTGCCAGGTGGGAAAGAAGGTGCTGACTACAGCATCTCCTATTTTAAATTCAGTGACGTCTGCGCCTACGGCAATCACTTCGCCGGCGCCATCAGCCATCGGGATGCGTGGCTCAGTCGGCCCCCACATGCCGCTAACCACGGCAAAATCATGATAGTTCAGTGAGTTGGCATGTAGCCTGACCGTGATCTCGCCTGCTTTGGGGGCGGCCGCTTCACGGTTGCCTATAGTCACGTTTTGGTAGCCGCCGCCGGGTTGCACAATGATGGCTTTGCTCATTGTTGGTCTCCTCAATGAATGTGATGATTATCATCATCGGATGCGTGTGATAGTTGGATTGTGCCGTGTTGTGATGACGATGTAAATTCTCAGCCCCTTCGTTATATACGGCCTTATATAGCGTACCTGTAGATAAAATTTAACATCGTTAAATTTCCTGTTTTATCGTGCATGAAACACACATACATACAGATGTGTATGTTAGTATATTTTTCATCATAGCCAACGTTCAGATTGGTTTAGCCATCAGGCACAACAGATATTCACAAGGAACCTACCCGATGAAACTAAATATCAATGGCAAAGAGACCGATCTCAATGTGAGTGACGATATGCCCATTTTATGGGCGATTCGCGATGTGGCTGGCATGACTGGCACCAAGTTTGGCTGTGGCATGGCGCAATGTGGCGCCTGTACCGTGCATCTGGATGGCCAGGCTATCCGCTCGTGCGTGACACCGGTAAGTGCCGCGGTAGGCAAAAAAATTACCACCATTGAAGCCATGCAGGAAGACAAAGTCGGCCAGGCTGTACAGGCCGCCTGGCAGCAGATTGATGTGGTGCAGTGTGGTTACTGCCAGTCTGGCCAGATCATGTCTGCGACCTCATTACTCAAGCAGAATCCCACACCCAGCGATGCCGATATTGATGCGGCCATGAGTGGCAATATTTGCCGTTGCGGGACTTATCAACGTATCCGCACAGCGATTCATGAAGCTGCTGCCAAACTGGCCTAAGGAGAGACACCATGAACGATATGATTAATCTCTCGCGCCGCAGTTTTATTAAAAGTACCGCGCTGGTGGCTGGTGGTTTAGTGGTGGCCTTTAGTATCCCGCAAGCCAAACGGTTTATGGGGGTGGCTAATGCCGCTGAAGCGATGCCTTTGCCTGCGCCAAATGCTTTTTTGCGCATAGGTGCCGATGACAGTATTACGGTGATGCTGGCGCACAGTGAAATGGGGCAGGGTGTGTGGACGACGCTACCGATGCTGATCGCCGATGAGCTGGATGCAGACTGGAGCAAGGTGAAGGTCGAGCACGCACCGGCCGCACCGGCCTATATTCATACTGCTTACGGCATACAGATTACCGGTGGTTCTTCGACCACCTGGTCGGAGTTTGACCGTTACCGCCAGGCAGGTGCCTTAACGCGTGCCTTGTTGTTGCAGGCGGCAGCCAAGCAGTGGAATGTGCCTGTCGCAGGCTTGCGTACCGAAAACGGTGCGGTGATCAACGGCAAGAAAAAATTGACCTATGGCCAGTTGGTTGAGACGGCCAGCCAACTGGAAACGCCGACCACTGTGACCTTGAAAAAACCGGAACAATGGAAGTTTATTGGCAAGGCCACCAAACGCCTGGACAGCGCGGAAAAAATCAATGGCACCGCCAAGTTTGGCCAGGACGTGCAGTTTGATGGCTTGAAAGTGGCCATGGTAGCGCGCTCACCGGTATTTGGCACCAAGCTGAAAAGCGTAGATGATAGCGCGGCACGCCAAGTACCAGGTGTGATTAAAGTGGTGAAAGTGCCAACAGGCGTGGCAGTGATTGCCGAACATTACTGGGCGGCCAAACAAGGCCGCGAAGCACTCAAGTTGGCGTGGGACCTGGATGGGCATGACAAACCGGATTCTGCGGCACTATTGAAACAATATCAGGCCCTGGCACAGCAGCCAGGTGTGCAGGCAGCCCAAGCGGGCGATATCGCCAGTGCCAGCAAACAGGCCAAGCAGACCATCAGTGCCGAGTATGTGTTGCCGTATTTGTCACATGCGCCGATGGAGCCACTCAATTGCGCGGTCAAAATTTCGGATCAAGGCTGCGACATCTGGACCGGTACGCAAATGCAAACCACCGACCAGGCTGCTGCTGCCAAAATTCTGGGGTTGAAACCTGAACAAGTAAAAATTCATACCCAATTCCTCGGTGGTGGTTTCGGCCGCCGTGCTAATCCGCGCGCCGATTTTGTGTCTGAGGCGGTAGAAGTGGCCAAAGCGGCTGGCTTGCCAGTGAAAACTGTCTGGAGCCGTGAGGATGATGTCAAAGGTGGTTTTTACCGGCCTATGTTTGTGCACCGCGCCACCGTGGCGCTGGATCAACAAGGTAAGCCACTGGCCTGGCAACAGACGCTGGTCGGGCAGTCCATCATTAAAGGCACGCCGTTCGAAGGCGTGATGATTAAGGATGGCATTGATGCGACTTCTGTAGAAGGCGTGGCCGATTCACCTTATGTCAAAGGCACCGCCAACCATCAGGTGCATCTGCATTCGGTGCAAAGTGATGTGCCGGTGTTGTGGTGGCGCTCGGTCGGCCATAGCCATTCCGGTTTTGTCATGGAAAGCCTGATCGACGAACTGGCACATGCCAGTAAGCAGGATCCGTTGGCATATAGACGCCAATTGCTGAAAGATCATCCGCGCCATTTGGCCGCCCTGAACCTGGCGGCCGATAAAGCGGGTTGGGGCAAACCATTACCGTCTGGCGTGTTCCGTGGCATTGCCGTACACGAATCGTTTGGCAGCTATGTGGCGCAAGTAGCCGAGGTTTCTGTGAAAGAGGGTGAAGTCAAAGTGCACCGCGTAGTGGTCGCCATTGATTGCGGCCTGGCAGTAAACCCGGATGGCGTCAAAGCGCAAATGGAGTCTTCAGTGGCTTATGCGCTGGGTGCAGCATTGAGTAGCGAAATCAGTTTTAAAGACGGGCAAGTGGTGCAGTCTAACTTCCATGACTACCAGGTATTGCGCATGAAAGACATGCCCAAGGTGGACGTGCATATCGTGGCGAGCAAAGAAAAAATGGGCGGCGTTGGTGAGCCTGGCGTGCCGCCATTAGCGCCTGCTGTCGCCAATGCAGTATTTGCGGCAACCGGTAAGCGCATCCGCCGTTTACCCATAGGCGACCAACTGGCTTAAGTCTATGCAATCGTCAGATTGGGAAGTACTGCAACGCGCCAGTGACTGGTTGCAACAAGGCTATCGCGCGCACCTGTTTACTGTGATCCAGACCTGGGGCTCGGCACCGCGTTTGCCGGGTGCCATTCTGGTAGTGCGTGAAGATGGTCATCTGGTCGGTTCAGTATCGGGCGGTTGTATTGAAGATGACCTGGCAGATAAAGCGAGGCAGCAGCGGTTGCCCATACGGCCAGCCATTCTCGAATACGGCATCCACCAGGACGAGGCGCAACGCTTTGGGATTCCCTGTGGCGGGCAACTGAAGATTTTTGCCGAGCCGCTCACACAGGCCGAGCAACTGGCACCCATGCTGGAAAGTTTGTCGCAACGGCGTTTGTTAAAGCGTTCAGTCAACCTGCATAGCGGCGAGGTGCGCCATCAGCGTGTGCTGCCAGAAGGCCTGCCGTATCTGGACAAAGACTGGTTCCACAGCTACTTTGGCCCGCAATGGCGCCTGCTGGTGATAGGCGCCAACCAGTTAGGCTCGGTATTGGCGGCCATGGCACAAGCGCTGGATTTTAATGTCATGATCTGCGACCCACGTGAAGACATGCGTGCAGAATGGCATGTGGAAGGCGCAGAGTGGCTAGCGGGCATGCCGGACGATGTGGTGCTCGACATCGCACCTGATCCACACACAGCCATTGTGGCAGTGACGCATGACCCCAAACTGGATGATATGGCCTTGCTGGAGGCGCTTAAATCAGATGCGTTTTATATCGGTGCGCTGGGCTCAGTGAAAAACCAGGAAAAACGCAAACAGCGCCTGCGCAGTTTTGACCTCAGCGAACAAGAGGTCAACCGCCTGCATGGCCCGGTCGGCTTGCGCATCGGTAGCCGTACTCCGGCCGAAATTGCGGTGTCTATTTTGGCTGAGTTGATTCAGGCACGGGCACAACTGCAACAGGCTGGATTGTCGAAAACAGGCAGCAATCTTGCCGCTGCCTGAATCAGGCCAGGTCTGCCGGCGTATCAATATCTCTTAAAATGCCAGCATCCTGGCATTCAAATCGTAAAATATCGGCCTGATGCGCGCGCAAGACATCACGCGCGCCTTGATCGCCTTCAATGGCAAGCAAGTCTGGTATCAAATCGCTGCGAAAGCCCACCGGGTGCCCGGGCTGGCCGTGGTACATAGGCTGCACAATACGCGCCTGTATTAACTGTTGCGCGACCTGCTGTATTGTTTCGGCTTGAATAAACGGCATATCCGCGAGCGCAATCACCAGCCCCGTCATGGCTGGGAAAGCGTTTTTTGTCGCCATCAGGCCCAATTTCAAACTGTCCGACATCTGTTGATGCTGGTCCTCGCACTCAATGACTTTAAATCCAAGCGATGTGAGTTGGTTGCCCAGCGTGGGTTGGTTGGCGCGTATGACGGCAACACTATGTGGCAGCGCGGCAATCAATGCTTGCGCCGCCCTCAGCGCGACCAGTTGTCCGTCTGCCAGCGGTTGCAACAGCTTGTTTTGCGTGCCAAACCGGCGTGAGAAGCCGCCTGCCAGCAGGATGCCTGCGATGAGTGGTGGGCGAGGATCAGGATGCGCCATATGTCTGCTATCGATAATGTTTCAGGGTTGGTCAACAACATGTTTAATTGGCACGTTCATGTATGCTTGCGATTCTTTCTTCTGGAGTACATATGACCTTGCCTAAACGTTTATATTACAGTGTGTTGCTAGGTTTGCTGATTTTTCCTGCGCTGGTGTGGGCCGGTCTTGTGGCTGGCGACTATGAATTTTCCGTCACGGTGAATGGTGACAAGCGCCCCTATCTGGTGCATGTGCCTGCGCAACCAGCTGGCCAGGCCTTGCCCATGGTGCTGGCGCTGCATGGCGGGCTGGGCAATATGCAGGTACAGGCCAATGAGCGGTTTTACCACCAGATTTCGGCCGCAGAGAAATATGGCTATATCGTGGTGTTCCCTAATGGATACAGCCACTTGCCGGGAGGCAAGTTCGCGACCTGGAATGCAGGTAATTGCTGTGGCCCGGCAGTGAAAAAACAAAGCGATGATGTCGCCATTATTCGTGCCATGATTCAAGACATGCAGCAACGCGCCAATGTCGATGCTAAACGTATTTTCGTTGATGGCATGTCGAATGGCGGCATGATGAGCTACCGTTTGGCTTGTGAGTTATCTGACACCGTGAGCGCCATCGCCTCGGTGGCGGGCACTGATAACACCCAGCGCTGCCAGCCTGCCAAGCCGGTGGCGGTGTTGCATATTCATGCCAAAGATGATGATCATGTGCCGTTTCATGGCGGCAAAGGCCAGCAATCTATGGTTGATGTGAATTTCAACTCAGTGCCTGCCACTATCCAGAAATGGGTGCAGCTTAACCAGGCCAACGCGCAGGCAGAACGCATTTTGGAGGTCCCCGGTGCTTATTGTGAGATTAACCGTGGCGGGCTGGCGCCAGTGCAATTGTGTGTGACCGAGACTGGCGGCCATTCATGGCCGGGGGGCAGCAAACCTCGCGGCGGGCAGGCCGGGTCTGATGCGATTTCTGCCAATGAGGTGATCTGGCGGTTTTTTAATGACTATGGCCGGCAGTGATGGCGCTAATTCTGTTGTAGTTGAGAAATCTGCTGACGAATCAGGTCGCCCTGGGCCTGGTCGATGGCACTAATGGCAGGTTGCAGTGATTTGAGTGTCACCAGGTCTTTTTGCGTGAAGGCCACGCGCGATAACGCCAGCATGGCGTCATAGTCGCGCTGGTTCAAGTCATAAGCATGTTTGAGATCTTGCTCAGCCTCGGCGTATTGTTGCAGGCCTTCTTCTGCCAGCCCTAGAAAATACCAGGCATCGGCCGAAGTTGGCTCTTGCTTCGCCCATTGGCTGGCAATCGACTTCAGGTTAGCCCAGTCGCCGTTCTGGTAAGGAATCACCACCTGCATAAAGTAGGGCCGTTGTTCGAGTGGCAATGCCCAGAACGGCACTTCATTGGTTTTCAGTGAAATAATTTCAGGCGCGTCCATCAGCTCTTTAATCCATTCTGCTGGCAGACTGTAGTAAAACGCCTGGTGTCCTGGGCTCTTGAAGGTGGTTAGCCCGATCAGGTTGAAATTTTGGTCAAACAGGGCGCCGCCACTGGAGCCCATCAAGAAAGAGGCATTCGTGCGCACAATCATGCTGCCATCGTAAGGATAAATGCCTTTGATATTGCCATAAGACAGTTGCGGTACAGGCGCCGCGGCCGGAAAGCTCAGGCTAAACACTTCCTCTTCGTATTGCAGCGTTTTGCTGTCGCGCATGGGGAGTGGTTTAAACGGCAAGGGATCAAATTTGAGTAAACACACATCGCGCTTCCAGTTGGCTTTGAGCGCAATAGGCCGATAGCCATCACGGAACTTGGCAATATTGGCGCCATTGCTGTTGGCGATGACATGACAGTTGGTGGCCACGTATTCCGGGCTGACTACCACGCCCGAGCCTCGGCCATTAGAGCCGCCCGGCATATCGGTGGTGACCATCACAATCGAGTGGCCTAATTCAAGTGTATCGACGATGCTAGGTTGTGCCTGCACGTGCACCTGCCCAAGCCCTGTCCACATTATCAGCAATAACAATAACCGTTTCATACAGGCTCCCATCGACAAAGGCCAATCGTTCTGATCATGCATCATGCACGAGTCTGAGCACTCTGACCAGAATATCGCGTAAATGTTTTCCGTGATAGTTATTTTGTAGGCGATTTCTGACAGGTAAATCGGCACCTGCCCACTTATTCAGCCAGCCAAGGCCCTCTACCATAGCGCATGAGATAGCCTGAGATGAAATTGAGTATTAAAAATGCAACGAACCAAGTCCTATATGTTACCCAAGCTGATTTTTTTAAACATGCTTGCCTTGATGATGATTACTTTCGAGCACGAAGCCCCGGCTGACAATAACCCTTTGCTGAGTAGCGTTCAGTCGACGCAGGTGGTGGCAAAGCCGGAGGCTGCTGAAGTCGTGGTTGCGTCGAACACCTTAGCGCCTGCGGTAAAAGTGGCGGCGGTAGATGAAAGTAAAGTCGATGAAGATAAGCAGACTGCCATGAAAAAACCGACTGTTTATAAAAAACGTGTGCAACAAAAGCATTCAGCAATCAAGCCGCATGCGATGGTGTTAAAGGCCGGTTACACTGCCAATACCCCGCTGGGGTGCTGCTTCCGCGGTAATCGCATCTAGTATCCACATGCGTTTGAACAGATAAAGCCTCCACACGGAGGCTTTTTTGTTGCAGGTCTTTTCAAGAGCCAATACACTGGCAGAAAATGACTCCTCAACACATCTAAACAAACACCGTCAAAGAAAGCGCTATGTTTAAATCCTTTTTCCCTGATTCTCGCTGGTTCTGGCCTTCTGTCATTGTGTGGGCGACTATTTGCTGTGGTGTCTGGTTTGAGTTTTCTGCCGCCATTGGCGCTGTGTTTGGATTGTCATTGGCCGAAGAGCAGCCTGTGATTGGTCTGGGTCATTTTGTGACCGATTCCTTCAAATTGTTTTATGGCTATTATGCCGTGAGTGTGGCCCTGTTTGCGCTGGCCTGGTTTAAGCTTAAACCCAGCCGTTGGCAATGGTGGTCTATCGTCGGCTCGGCATTTATCCTGTTTTCGACTTACTACTCGGTGCAAGTGTCAGTGGCGATTAATAACTGGCGCAGGCCGTTCTTTGATGGCGTGCAGGCCGCGTTGTCGCCCAACTCCAAGGTGACCACAGCCGAGCTTTATACCTTGATGCTACAGTTTGCCGAAATTGCGTTCGTGGCGATTTTTATCTATGTCATCACGCGTTTCTTTGTCAGCCATTATATTTTCCGCTGGCGTACGGCGATGAACGATTTTTATACCAGTCAGTGGTCACAGGTGCGTCGCATTGAAGGTGCTTCGCAACGGGTGCAGGAAGACACCATGCGTTTTGCCACCATTATGGAAGGCTTGGGTGTGTCCATGGTGGAGGCGATCATGACGCTATTCGCGTTCTTGCCTGTGCTGTGGAGCCTGTCTTCTTATGTCAGCGAATTGCCGGTGTTTGGTGCCGTGCCTGCGCCGTTGTTTACGTCGGCGATTGCCTGGTCGGTGTTTGGTACTTTATTACTGGCCGCCGTGGGGATTAAGTTGCCGGGGCTGGAATTCAGGAATCAACGTGTCGAAGCCGCCTACCGTAAAGAGCTGGTGTATGGTGAGGACAATATTGAGCGCGCACAACCGGCGACACTTACGTCATTGTTTATGGATGTGCGTAAAAACTACTTCCGCCTCTATTTTCACTATATGTATTTCAACGTGGCACGCAGCCTGTATTTGCAGGCAGATAATATTTTCGCCTACCTGATTCTGGTGCCGACAATTGCGGCTGGCCGCATCACCTTTGGTATTTTGCAGCAGATACTGACTGCGTTTTCACAAGTCAGCAACTCGTTCCAATATCTGGTGAATTCCTGGACCACCATTGTTGAACTTTTGTCGGTATACAAACGTTTGACCGCATTTGAAGCGGCCATCAAACACGAGGCGTTACCTGAGATTGAGGTAGAGCGCACCGCGGTCTAGCCAAAAGCACTGTGGCCAGGGTTACCTGGCCACCTGCTGAAAATGATCGAATTTTGGCTGCTGCTCGCGCATAAATTGCGCCAGCGCTTCATCCGACAACGGTCGGCTGTAATAGTAGCCTTGTCCCACATCACATCCACTATGCAGTAAAAACCGGTGCTGGTATTCGGTTTCTATACCTTCCGCCGTGACCGATTTATGCAAACTTTTGCCCAGGTTAATCAGTGCCAGCAAAATGTTGCCGTTAGTCACGCTTTGTTCCAGGTCTTGCACAAAGGCCTTGTCGATTTTGAGCTCATCAATCGGGTAGTTTTTGAGGTAGGCCATGTTCGAGTAGCCGATGCCAAAATCGTCAATGGCAATACACACGCCTAAGCGTTTCAGCTGCTCCAGTGTGCGTGTGAACATGGCTTCATCCTTGAAGCGGGCATTCTCGGTGACTTCCAGTGTAATCAGGTGCGGCGGCACGCGCTCCTGTCGTAATACGCGTTGTACGGTTTCGACCAGGTTGCCGCGCAGGAACTGGATCGGCGATACATTGACCGCAATTGGCACCATATACCCCCACTCGGTTTGCATGGACTTGATCTTCTGGCAGGCGGTCTGCAATACCCATTCACCAATGGCAAAAATATGGCCGGTTTCTTCGGCGACAGGAATAAACTGGTCGGGTGGAATCAGTCCGCGCTCCGGGTGCTGCCAGCGGATCAGCGCCTCCAGGGCGCTG
Organism: Methylophilus sp. UBA6697; assembly: GCF_002454655.1. NCBI lineage: Bacteria > Pseudomonadati > Pseudomonadota > Betaproteobacteria > Nitrosomonadales > Methylophilaceae > Methylophilus > Methylophilus sp. UBA6697. The sequence goes on along the minus strand of NZ_DKJH01000042.1, from coordinate 106,016 downwards.
ATATTGCCGTGTTGCATATTGATTTGCGGCTGGTAATACAGCATGAGTTCCTGTCGCTGCATGGCGTGGCCCAGGCCGTATTCAATTTCGTTGCGTTCGCCCAGTTGTTGCGCCAGGATGCCGCTGAACATTTGTACCTTGTTCTTGCCTGCATTTTTGGCGCTGTAAAGGGCCGAGTCAGCGCAACTGAGCAGGGCGTCTATCTCTTTGGCATGGTCGGGATAAATGCTGACGCCGACGCTGCAGGTCATATTAAACACATAGTCGCCAATGGCAATCGGTTGCGAAATAGCCTCCATCACGCGTGCTAGCAATGGCTCGGCATCTTCAGCCACGCGCAGGCCGGGGTAAAGCATGACAAATTCATCACCGCCAAAGCGCACAATGGCATCTGTGGGCCGTGTGCTCTGGATCAGCCGTTGCGCGACATTTTCCAGCAGTTTGTCGCCAGCGCGGTGACCCAGGGTATCGTTAATCAGTTTGAAGTGATCGAGGTCGATAAAGGCAATGGCAATCTTGTTTTGCGTTTTATCGGCTTCAGCAATCAGGCTGGCCAGTTTGCCACTGAAGGCATGGCGATTGAGCAGGCCGGTCAGGTTGTCGGTGACGGCCAGTTGGCGGATTTGCAGCTCATGGTTTTTACGGTCGGTAATGTCTTCTACCGTGCCTTCGTAATAAAGGATCTGGCCTTGCGGGTCACACACAGCATGGGCATTCTCCGAGATCCAGATTGCTTCACCATTTAGCCGGTAAACCTCGGATTCAAAGTTATGGACCCGGCCTTGTGCGCGGATAGCTTCGGTAAATTCGCCCCGCCTGTTTTCGGCCACATAGAGCTGGGTGCTGATATTGTTGAGGTCGCTGATCAGGGCCGCCGGCGAAGCGTAGCCATACAGTCTGGCCAGTGCCGGGTTGGCATTGAGATAGGTACCAGACTCGGTGGTCTGGAACATGCCCAGCGTTGAGTTTTCAAACATGGAGCGATATTTTTGTTCGGTGCTGAACAATTCGTGCTCAATGCGTTTGCGGCAACTGATATCCTGAATAATGCCTTCCAGCGCAACGGGTTTACCCTCACTATCAAACACGGCACTGCCGCGCTCGGCCACCCAGGTGATGTCGCCATTGGCGCGTATGATGCGGTACTCCAGCTCGAAACGCTCGCCTTTTTGAATCGCCGCATCAATCGTGGTGCGTGCTTTTTCCCTGTCATCTGGATGGGTGATGATTTCGTAAGAAGTGGTTTTGTTGAGCAGCAAGTCTGGTGCCGGATAGCCGGTCAGGGTTTCGCAGCCCTTGCTCACGTAAATCATGGTCCAGTTGCTGTCGTACAGGCAGCGGTAAATCATGCCATCCAGATTATCCAGCAGCGTATCCAGCAATCGCTGTTGCTGCGCGGTGAGTAAGGATTCCATGATGTCGTTTTGCATGATTCCAAAAAGGGTCGTCTGACTATTCATCAGGCATACACCTGTTCAGCGGATTGTGAACGCACGGAAAGCACTTTGTCCCACAGGCTTTGTGCGGTGATCAGGGTCAGCATGCTGTTTTGGGCGATATTGGCAATGGCAATGCCAGGATTGTGGCTGGCACCCCGGAAAAAAGTATTCATCGGCTGAATCTGCGTTGGTGCCAGATAAGGAATTTCGCCCAGGGCGGAGACAAACAGGCCAAATCTGAGCGAGGCGGTTTTGTCTTCAATGACGATGATTTGCCGGTAATCCGTGAAATAGTGCGGATGTCCCAGCATGCGTGCCAGGTCAATCACCGGAATCACCTCTCCCCGGTAGGCGTGCATACCGGCGATAAACGGTGCAGATTCAGGCAAAGTGCGCAACTGGTCTTCATCAATCGCCTCGCGCACAAAGCGTGCTTCTATGCCCATCCATGAGTCACCCACATAGAAGGTGGCATATTCCTGGCAGTCCTGCCCGGATTGCGCAAACAGGTTGGGGTTGAACTTGTTGTGAATGACTTGCGCTTCGGCGTGGATACGCTGGTTAATTTCATCCACCTTGCCCAGTGGTGTAAAAATCAGGGCAACCACTTTATTGCGGTAGCTATCCTGTTCGCTCTTAAACTCACGGTAACCATAGGCTGCGCGCGCGCCAACCGCATAATAGGTATTCTGGTAAATCGCAATATCAAATAGCTGCTCGCCCTCTTTAAGCTTGCTAATGGCGGGCATCAGTTCAAATACTTCACCCATGGCAAAGTCTTTATGCGTGCTTGAAATGACATTGAGTTGTTCGTTCACAAACAAGGTGAAGCTGCCATTGACTGGCGTATCGGTCTTATCCCGCGGAATCACATCGCGCAGCATGGCCTGGAATTGCGGTGCGCTGTCGAATACGATGGCAATGCCGCCGACAATGCTATTACCGTCAAGGTGGCGAATGGGAGCGGCATAGATGTAAGTGTGTTTGTCGTTGTAGAGCGGCGTGGGTTCAAATGGCGAGACGACGTAATCTTGTGTCGAGGTGCAGCTACGCGTTCGGCCTACCCATTCATCTGCCAGCTGGGTGCCCAGCAGATGGTCGTACTGGCGATTAGACACCGCCATCACCTCACCTTTGCGGTCAAACACAATCAGGTTGTCATACACGGTGTATAGGCTATTGATATAGCGCAGTACCTGCGTCATGTTGTTTTTGTCTTCAGCCGGCAGGCTGGTCTTTGCCAGCAAGTCCCTGAATACATGGGTCAACGCCCACCAACGTACATCATTGGCACGTTCATACAGGTTGCGGTCCATGATTTCTACCGCCAGCTGCGCATAAAAACTGGAGTTTTCCAGCATCACCGACACCACGGTCTGATAGAGCTCAGAGACCATGTTTTCAATGATCTGCTGCGTTTTATGGCCGGTATGGCTGATCTCGGAAAGCAGGCTTTTAGAAAAGTTTTTCTGCTGGGTATTCACGTCATTGCTTTGCCGGATATTACCGTTCCAGACAGATTGATTCAGTTTGCTCTGGATATTGGCGGCTTGCTTGGGGATATTCAGCAGGCTTTCAGAAAAAATCAGCGGGCTACGCATGACTTTACGCAGGATATCCGCATCAATATTATTGACCATGTCGCGAATGCTCTGGTTGAACGCATGCTCTATCGGGATCATGGCCTGGCCCAGCCAGCCTGGCCCCAGATACCCCTGATAGCCTTCTGACTGTTTGGTCACGCACAGGTATTCGCGCCCGCTAAAGCGCGTAATAAACCAGTCAGTGTCGGTATCCACACATAGCGAAATGCCTAGCGGAATCTGGTACGGATCGCTGGAGGCAATCACGTTGCGCTCTTCATCCAGCAATACGCCTATGGTCCAGTCATTATGCGAAATCAGATTGTGAAAGATGGTGTCCAGCTCGTTGACGAATTTAAAGCACAGGCAAAGCACCCCCAACGTGCGGTGGCCGTCTTGGCTGCGTACGGCGTGTGCATAGACCAGAGACTTATGCAGCTTGCCGCCGATATCTGTCTCATAAAAACGTTCTACATACGGTGCTGTCGATTGCCGCGCCAAGGCCACAATCGGGTGGTAGTGAAACAAGGTGGTCTGTGTGTCATCCAGTTGATGCAGTAACTGGCCTTCTTCATCAAACAGCACAATATTGTCGTAGACGGTGTATTTCTTCTGGTATTCCTGAAAGCGAAACTCGATACTTGCCTGGTCGGCGTCTTCCAGAATATCCGCAGCCTGTTTCTCCAGGTAGTCACGCACCTCATTATCGGTAGCGAAGAAGCCGATGTCTGCCGTCCGTTCAAACAGGTTGCGTACCAGCAAGTTGATGATCTCGAACGCTTTTGAAGATAATTGTGCGGCGGTTTTATGCAAGGTTTCCTGTGATAAATGCCGTAACACATCGTTAGAAATGGTATTAAAGGCACTGCGGGTTTCTTCCATTTCGGAGCCGGTGCCGGACAGTTGTGCCATCAATGCCAGGCTGTCCCAGGCATGTTGTAATTGGTAAATGTTTGAGCGAAAGTCATTGACCTTCTTGAAGTGGTTAGCCAAGTCCTCGGTTAACGGTTGCGGGTGCATCTTGTTGCCTCTTTCCCTATACATATTTTATTGTTGCCAGGGCATATACAGCAAAAATGGTTCCCGTTTGGGTGGTTCAAATTGAAAAACAATGGCAAGAAAAATGCTTTTATTACAATATTAAGGCCATAAATGTCGTGAAGATGGCGTAAAAATCGCTTATCAAGTATTGAACTGGCCTTTAAAGCACCTCTTTTTCAAGAAATTAACTTCTCCATGCCTTTTTCTAGTGCGTCAATAACCAAAACAGTGCGGGTATTGGTGCCTGATTTTCTGATTTTAGTGGCATCTCTTCTATGATTAATACCATGATTGAAATTCACAGCGTCTCTGAGGCTATCCGTGATGCAGTGGCGCCAGTATTTTTATTGACCGGTATCGGCTCGATTTTAGGCGTGCTGATTGGGCGCTTGGGGCGTTCGATAGACCGTGCCCGTTATTTGACCGATACGCCGGAAGACAAACGTGAGCGCTTTAAAGATGAGTTGCGGATTATTGTGCGCCGTACCAAATGGTTGCGGCGGGCGATTGGCCTGGTCACTTTTGCTGCCTTGTGTATTTGTGTGTCGATTGCCAGTATGTTTATTTCAGTCGAGACGGGTTTGCGACTACCGCACCTGGTAATGGTGTCGTTTATTATTTCGATGGCCTCGCTGATTTTGGGCCTGTTGTGCTTTTTGCGCGAAATTGTGCTGGCATCCCGCGAAGTGATTGTGCCGTTTCAGCAACGCGAAAAACCCGCGAAGCCGCAGTCATCAAAGGCCTAGCGATAAAGGGCGCGAATCACATCGGTTTGCGTCAGGATGCCGACCAGCTTGTTAGACGCATCGACCACTGGCAGTAATTGCAAATGGTGGCTGGTCATCAGCGGGATGGTATGCATGAGGTGCATGTGTTCGGTGATGGTAATGGCCGGGGTGGTCATGATCTGGCCGACCACTTCTGGTTTGTCGCTGTGTGTGGTGGGCGACCAGCGGATCAGGCGTTTGAGCGCAGGCGCCACTTCGCGATAGCTTTCTGCCTTGGCGTGGCGCATAAAGTCGGATACGCTCAACAGGCCTATCACCAGCTGTGCTTTGTTGACCACCGGAATCGCGGGCTCAGCTTGTTTGAGTATCAATTGCCAGGCCGTTTCCAGCGCATCGCCAAACTCAAGGGTCGTCGAGACCGGGCGCATGATTTCCCGGCATTCAATGGCTTCCAGTTTGCGCTTGTAGGCGATCAGCTCGGTTTGTTCCAGCAGGCTTTGCAGTTGTTCCGGGTGAATGTCCAGCACTTCATGGAATTGTCCCAGCGCGGTCTGCAAATCTTCCTGCCTGAAGCCAAACTGGTAGTGCATATGCGTGGGTGAATTGGGCGCGTGCTCGTGATGTGCGGCGGGATAACGATAGCCCGTCAACGTATGGTAAAGCCAGGCGGTGAGTACCAGCAATATACTGTTCGCCAGTACCGGCCACCAGACAAAACTGTAGCCCAGGTTGTGAATGGCCTCACCACCTAACACGGCAGTCAGGGCGACCGCGCCACTGGGCGGGTGCAGGCAGCGCAGCGCAAACATGAGCGCGATCGCACTGAGCATTGCCAGTGCCGCGGCGAACACCAGTTGTTGCGGTAATAATTGCGTGAAAAATACCCCTGCCAACGCCGACACGGTATTGCCTGCCAGGATGGCCCATGGTTGTGCCAGCGGGCTGGATGGCAAGCAAAACAGGATGACGGCGGAGGCGCCCATGGGCGCAATTAAAAACACTGCGCTATGCCAGTCGCCTGGCAACACATTCAGGGCAATCAGCCCTGTACACAAAATCCCCAATCCGGCACCTATGGCCGCCCGCGCATAATCGCGTAGCGTGCCAGTCATGCGGCGTGGCCAGTAAGGCCTTAAGAAAGACGGTAAATCTGCCATTGCACGGTCAAAAAAGCAAAAAGTGCAGTGTATCACGATCAATACATTTTCCTGTTTCTACCCATGGTCGTCAGTGCCAGGGACTTTTGTCAGCCCGATACATGAGGATACAAAAACAGTGAAACTTCAAAGCGCTTTTAACGCTCATACTGCACAGAGGCACTTTCGGTGAAGCGCCAATATTAAAAAAGCAAGAAAGGACGTTGTGATGCAATCGTTTTTACAATCAAGACTCACGCATTGGGTGACCGTACCATTGGCGGTGGCCGCTTTGTTCGGTGCAGGCTACTTTATCAAAGGGAATACGCTGGTGAATCATGCGCAGGCCACGGCACCGGTATCGGCAAAAGCCATGACGGCGCCAAGCGCCTATATTACCTTGCCTAACTTTGCCAGCATCGCGTCTAGCCAGGGGGCGGCCGTAGTCAATATCAGCGTCACCGGTACGGTGAAAACGGCTGGTATTCCGGGTGTGGATCCTAACGACCCGATGTTTGAGCTGTTCCGTCGTTTTCAACCCAACCTGCCACAAACCGAAACACCTATGAACGGCCTGGGTTCAGGCTTTATCGTCAAGTCTGATGGTGTGATCCTGACCAATGCGCATGTGGTCGACAAGGCGGATGTGGTGACGGTAAAACTGTCTGACAAGCGTGAGTTTCAGGCCAAGGTGATTGGCGTGGATAAATTAACCGATGTTGCCGTACTGAAAATTGAGGCCAAGGACTTGCCAACCGTGCATATTGGCAGCACCAAAAACAGCAATGTCGGTGACTGGGTAGTGGCGATCGGTTCGCCATTCGGTTTTGATAACACAGTGACAGCAGGCATTATTTCAGCCAAGTCGCGCGCACTGCCAGACGAGGGCTATGTACCTTTCCTGCAAACCGATGTGGCGATTAACCCGGGCAACTCAGGTGGGCCACTGTTTAACCTCAATGGCGAAGTGATTGGGATCAACTCGCAAATTTACAGCCGCAGTGGCGGCTATCAGGGCTTGTCATTCGCGATCCCGATTGATGTCGCCATGGGGATTGAGCAGCAGCTGCTGGAGAAAGGTAAAGTCAGCCGTGGCCGCTTAGGCATTGGTGTGCAATCGATTAACCAGGATCTGGCCAGTTCGTTTGGTTTGCCGTCGCCGAGTGGCGCGCTGGTGAGCAATATTGAGAAAAATGGCCCTGCTGATAAGGCAGGCCTGGAACCTGGCGATGTGATCGTCAAATTCAATGGTCAAAGCATAGACCGCTCCAGCGATTTGCCACCTATGGTGGCGAATGTGAAGCCTGGCAGCACGGTCGGTATGGAGGTCTGGCGCAACAAGCAATTGAAGAAATTGTCTGTACGTATTGATGAAATGCAAGCGGCGCAGGCTGGGCAGGCGATAGTGCCAGATAGTCAGCAATCTAAACTGGGCGTCAGCGTGCGCCCGCTGACCTCGCAAGAGTTGGCACAAACGCAGCTCAAGCAAGGGTTGCTGGTTGAAGAGGTTGCTAAAGGCCCTGCGGCGTTGGCAGGCATACAGCCAGGCGATGTGATCCTGGCGGTGAATGGTGACCAGGTTAAAAACGTGAGCCAGTTGCATGACAAATTGTCGCAAAACGTAAAGAACGTGGCGTTGCTAGTGATGCGAGGTGACAGCAAGATTTATGTGCCGGTGAAGATTAGTTGATTTTTGCGTGTGATCCTTCGAGCCTTGCCCCGCAATTGCGGGGCTTTTTTTGCGCTGGGCAAATTCGGGCCAGGCATTGCATAATTCTGCTACGCTTTCGTTTTTGCTCGGTAAAATAATAAACTATGCAGACATTTCATATTGAGCCTACTCATAACGCACCCTTGCAAGCTGCACTGGTGAATCACATTAATCAAAAAACCAAACCACTGGGCGCATTGGGTCGTCTGGAAACCCTGGCCATGCAGTTGGGCCTAATACAGCAGACCGAACAACCGGTGTTGCAGCAGCCGACCATGCTGGTGTTTGCGGGTGATCACGGTATTGTGGAAGAAGGGGTAAGCCCTTATCCGCAGGCGGTCACTGCGCAAATGGTGCTCAATTTTCTCAATGGCGGTGCGGCGATTAATGTGTTCGCACGTCAGCACAGCTTTGATTTGCATGTGGTAGATAGTGGCGTTAATGCCGTGTTCCAGCCGCACCCGCTGCTGATCGATGCCAAATTGGGCATGGGCACAGAAAATTTCCGGCATCAGCCTGCCATGACGGCGGACCAATGTGCACAAGCGATTACGCGTGGTGCGCAAATTGCGCGTGATGCGATTGCGCAGGGCTGTAAGGTGCTGGCGTTGGGTGAGATGGGCATAGGGAATACCTCTAGTGCCAGTTGCCTGATGAGCGTGCTGTGCGGCTTGCCTATGCATCAGTGTGTCGGCCGCGGCACTGGCTTGAGCGACAAAGGTTTGCAGCACAAGCTCTCTGTCCTCACCTCTGCCTTGCAGATGCACCATGTTTCGGCCGATGAACCGTTGCAGGCATTGGCGGCGTTTGGTGGTTTTGAAATTGCCATGATGGTGGGTGCGCTGCTGGCTGCCGCAGAGGCCAGAACGACGTTGCTGATTGATGGCTTTATTGCCACCTCTGCCTTGTTGGTGGCTGCCAAGCTTTATCCGCAAGTGGTGGATTATTGCGTGTTTGCGCACTGCTCCGATGAAAGCGGGCACAGCATGATGCTGTCACATCTCAATGCACAGCCCTTGTTGCATCTGTCGCTGCGTTTAGGTGAGGGGACCGGTGCCGTACTGGCTTATCCCTTACTGCAGTCGGCAGTGGCTTTCCTCAATGAAATGGCCAGCTTTGAAAGTGCTGGTGTCAGTGGACAGATACAGTGAAGCTGCAATGGCGCTATTTTGTGCTGGCCGTCGGTTTTTTTACACGGCTGCCCGTGCCTGCCGTGGCAGATTTTCAGGCGTCTGACCTTAATCACGCCGCCAGGTATTTCCCGCTGGTTGGTGTATTGATTGGTTTGCTGGCCGCTATCACTTGGTGGCTGGCGAGCTGGGTGTTGCCGCCAGCCTTGGCGGTGTTATCTAGCATGGCGGTGACTATTTATCTGACTGGCGCTTTTCATGAGGATGGCCTGGCAGATAGTGCCGATGGCCTCGGTGGCGGTACGGATCGTGCGCGCAAGCTGGAGATCATGCAGGACTCTCGCCTCGGCAGTTATGGTGCCATTGCGCTGGTCGGCATGCTGCTGTTCAAGTTCCAGGCCTTGTCTGCGCTTACCCCGGCGATCTTACCGTTTGCCCTGATTGCTGCGCATGCGCTTAGCCGCCTGGCCGCCGTCGCCATCATGGCCACCGCCAGTTATGTGCGCTTTGCCGGTAAATCCAAACCCCTGGCGACGACGCTGACCCGACAGGATATCTGGTGTGCCAGTGTATTTGGCCTACTGTGCTGGCTGGGCTTTTGCCTGATGCTGGGCATGAATCATTCTGCGTTGAGTGCGATGCGGTTTTTGCTGATCACCGGATTACCTGTACTGACCGTCTGGTGGTGGTGGCGTCGCCTGATCCTGCGGCATTTGCAGGGCTATACTGGCGATACATTGGGTGCCATCCAACAATTGACTGAACTGGCCTTTTATTTGGGCTTGCTGGCCTGGGAGCATCTGGCATGAAACTGACTTTAGTGCGCCATACCAGTTTGCAAATCGCCGAGGGCATTTGCTATGGCCAGAGCGATATTGATGTCTCGGTTAACTTTGCCAGCGAGCTGTCTCAACTGAAACAAAAACTCATTCATGAGCAGATTGATGCCGTCTATGCCAGTCCGCTACAGCGCTGTAGCAAACTGGCGCATGCACTGGGTTTCGATGGCATCATGCACGATGAGCGCCTGAAAGAACTGCATTTCGGTGATTGGGAGATGCAGTCGTGGAACGATATTCCGCGCGAGTTGTTTGACGTGTGGGCGCAGAACTATGCCGAGCTGGCACCGCCCAATGGCGAAACCTTTGCCGGTTTGCAGCAGCGCGGCGTAGACTTTTTGCAGGAGGTGCATGCGCGCCATGCAGGTCAGCATGTGCTGGTGGTTACGCACGGCGGCATGATACGCGCCCTGATCGCGCATGTGCTCAATATGCAACTCAAAGGCCTGTTCCGCTTTCATGTGGATTATGCCAGCCTGACACGCTTGGATCTGTCGGGCGCGATTCCCAAAATTGAGTTTGTAAATCGCTAAGGCACTAGTATTTTTTCACCGGCGTTTTCTCAATAACGCTTTCTCAAGAGTTCAAACACCTTGTCATCCTCACAATGCGCCACGTTAAAACGTAACCACGACGAAGGCTCCTGGTAGGGCCTGAACAGGTTGCCGGGGGCCAGCATGATGTTCTGTTTCGATGCCTCGCTGGCAACCTCGGCGGCGTTCTTGTCGTTAGCCAGTTTGGCCCAGACAAACATGCCTCCGGCCGGTTCGGCATGAATGCTTAAGCCGCATTCTTCCAGTGCGCGTATCACTTGTGCTCTTTTTACTTCCAACTGGCTGCGTACTTTTTCCATATGTTTGCGGTACCTGCCTTCGACCAGGATCTGGTACATCACACGCTGGTTGATCTCTGAGCTGGTGAGGCCGGTCAGCAATTTGAGGTCGAGTAGCCGGTTGGCCAGGTCGGCCTGGCAGGCAATAAAGCCCACGCGCAAGCTGGCCGAAATGGTTTTGGAATAACTGCTGACATAGATGACGCGGTTGAGCTGGTCCAGCGCGGCCAGGCGCGTGGCATTTTGCGGATGGAAGTCGCCATAAATATCATCTTCCACAATATATAAACCGTATTTTTCAGACAGTTGCAGTATCTGGTGCGCAACGGCCAGGCTGGTACTGGTGCCGGTCGGGTTATGCAATACCGTATTGGTGAAAAATAACTTGGGGCGGTGTTCTTGCAATAGTTGTTGCAAGGCGCTGACATCAGGTCCATTCAGTAGCCGCGGCACGCCCATAATGCGCGCGCCCATGGATTTCAAAAAACCAAACAAGGTGTAATAGCCAGGATCGTCCACCAGTACCACATCGCCTGGTTTGATAAACAGCCGCGCAACTAAATCCAGGCCATGCGAAGCGCCGTTGGTCATGAGGATTTGCTGGGCGTCTGCATGGATACCAATATCTGCCAGGTTCTTTTTTGCCAGCTGTTGCCGCAGCGGTAAGTAGCCATTCACATCGCCATATCCGGTTAAAAAATACCCCGATTTTCGTGATAATTCATTCAGACTTTTTTGAATGACCTTTTCATCCAGCCAATCCTTAGGCAGCCAGCCGCAGCCAGGCCTGACCGCATCCGGTACGTCTCTAAACGTGTTGTGCAGCAGCCATAGCACATCGTCGGCCCTGTCCAGGTAAGAGGTGCTTGAAACGGTTTCTTCGGGTTTGTTGAGCGGAGCGACATAGAAGCCTGAACCACGCCGTGACAGCAGATAACCCAGTGCCACCAGGCGATCGTAAGCATCGACGACAGTAAAGCGACTGATGTGGTGTTGCACGGCAAAGTCGCGGATAGAAGGTAAGCGTGTACCTGTACGCAGTACGCGTTGCTCAATGAGTTGTTTCACACCGCTGACAATTTGCTCGACCAGTGGCACTGGGTCTTGCGGGTTAATCGTAATCAGTGGCTGGGTGACTGGCATGGTGTTTGGACCTATACAGTGTCTAATATTGATCGTTAAATTGTACATGTAGTGTACATGCGTGTGGCGATAAGATGTGATTAAACTTTCATCGGATAGGGTTTGGAGATGCGTTTCATTGTGATGGTGTTGCTGGCAGTGCCCGTGGTAGTACTGCCTTATATCTCTTATGGTCAAACTTCTCGTCAGGTGGATCATGACAACGCAGCGCCCAAGCCTGTCTGCGTGACCAACCTGCGCGTCGGGGCTGCGTGTGAATCAAGTACTGAGTCGCATCAGTCTATGGTCATGGTGCCTATGGTGATGATCCGGGGGCAGTTACTGCCCGTGCGCTAGAAAGAATATTATGCATATCGCTATCCTGACGTTTGACGGCTTTAATGAGTTGGACTCTATGATTGCTCTGGGGATATTAAACCGCGCGCAACAGCCAAGCTGGCGTGTTTCAATCGCCAGTCCCACAGCCAAGGTGACATCCATGAATGGTGTCACTTTGGAGTCGCATATTTCCTTGGCCGAGGCCTCTGCTGCCGATGCCGTGATTATTGGTAGTGGTATCCATACGCGGGACATTGCGGAGAGTACTGTGCTGGCGTCTTTGCATTTGGACCCTGACCGGCAATTGATAGGCGCGCAGTGTTCAGGTGCGTTGATATTGGCCAAGCTCGGTTTGCTCAATGGCCTGCCCGTGTGTACAGATCTGGTGACCAAACCCTGGGTGCAGGCATTAGGCGTCGATACGCTGGATCAACCCTTTTTTGCACAGGGCAATATTGCCACCGCAGGCGGTTGCCTGGCCTCACAATATCTGGCATTCTGGCTGATTGCCCGTCAGGCCGGGCTGGAAGCAGCACAAAAAGCTTTGCATTATGTCGCGCCCGTGGGCGAAAAGGAACACTATTTAGCACGCGCGGCCAGTCATGTCAGGCCATATTTGCCCGAAGCGCTTTTAATTTAATAAGTATGTATACCCCAAAACACTTTTCTGCCCCTGGTGAACAGGCGCTGCTAGATTTGATCCGGACGTATCCGTTTGCCACGCTGGTGACGACTGCGGCCAGTGGTTTAGAGGTGAATCATCTGCCGCTGTATTTAGAGGATAAGGGCATCTTGAGTGGTCATGTGGCCCGCGCGAACCCGCTCTGGCAAGGAACGCATGGCCTCAACGAGGTCATGGCGATTTTTCATGGTCCGCATGCCTATGTGACCCCTGCGTGGTACCCCACCAAAGCCCAAACCGGCATGGTGGTGCCGACCTGGAATTATGTGGTGGTGCATGCGCGTGGCAAGCTGCGGGTAATAGAAGATGCCAACTGCTTACGCGCCCATTTGACTGCGCTGACGGCACAACAGGAAGCGGCGTTTGAACAACCGTGGCAACTTGAGGATGCCCCGGCCGGATTTATCGACAAGCTCATGCAGGCGGTAGTTGGTATTGAGATCGAGATTACCGAACTCACTGGTAAATGGAAGCTGAGCCAGAACCAGTCGCCGGAGAATCAAGTCGGGGTGTTGCAGGGGTTAAGTGCGGGTGAGGATGTGCATGGCCGCGAGATCGCTGAATTGGTCAAGGTTGTGAATTGCTTAACTGTTGAGTGACATGGCGTAGGGCTTGTGCCAGCCGAGACCACTCGTTAGCTGGCGGCAAGCCAAAACGCAAGGCTGACGGCGATTCAAAATAACGCGTCCAGATGCCTTCTTTCGCCAATGCTTGCTGCAACTCGCGGCTGGCAGGATGCAGTACATACTGAAATAAATCGGTACCGCCTGCAGGCTTGAGTCCATGCTGGCTTAGTACTTGTGCTAATTGCCTGGACTGTGCAGGCAGATGCCCGCGCATCAGCTGTTGCCAGTCATGGTCGGCCAGCGCCTGGCTGGCAATCATTTGGCTGGGACCTGTGATGGTCCAAGGGCCGAGTAATGATTCCACTTGTGCCAGGGCTGTGGGTTCGCCCAGTAAAAAGCCCACCCTCAGGCCCGCCAGACCAAAAAACTTGCCCAGTGAACGCAATACCCACAAACCTGCCTGCCCGGTATGGCTGGCGAGGCTGTGCTGCGGTGTGCTATCCATAAATGCCTCGTCTACCACCAACCATCCGCCACGGGCTGCCAGTTGCGCATGCCAGTCTAATAATGTGTCAGGGTGATATACATGTCCGGTCGGGTTGTTAGGGTTGCACACCAGCAATACGTCGGACTGGTTTAGCGTGTCGCTATCAGGTGTTTGCTCAAAAAACTGTACCTGGTGCTCCGCGCGTTGCCAGGCATGTGCATGCTCCTGATACATGGTGCGCGGCATGGTGACGCGGCAAGGGGCGCGCAAGGTCGGCAATAGTTGCAAGGCAGCCTGTGAGCCTGCGCAGGCCAGCACATGCTGGCAACCATAATACGTGCGCGCGGCCGCATGCAGTGTGTCGGTGGCTGGCGGCAAGCGTTGAAACAGCGCGGGGGCCAATGCCGGAATCGGGTAGTGTTGCGGATTGATGCCGGTCGATACATCCAGCCAGTCTGTGAGTGGCCGGCCGTATTGCTGCACGGCTTGCTGTAAATTACCGCCGTGCTCAAGCATAGGCCAACGCTCCAATCAATACAGCCACGATCAGCCAGCTTAGCATACCGTTACTTACCAACTGCAAAGCTCTGGGAATATCTTCAGCAATCGGTGTTGTGAGCGTGCCCAGTCGTGGGCGGTTATGCCACTCGCCGTGATAGCGGGCGCGCCCGCCCAATTGCACATTAAGTGCGCCCGCGCCTGCGGACATGACGGGGCCCGCGTTCGGGCTATCCCAGAACGGCGCCTGCGCTCTCCAGGACTGCCATGCGAGTGTGGTATGGCCAAGCAAGGCGTAAGTCATTGCCGTCAGGCGGGCCGGAATATAGTTGAGCACATCATCCAGCCGTGCGGCGGCCCAGCCAAAATAGAAATAACGAGGTGTGCGGTAGCCCCACATGGCATCCAGCGTGTTCACCAGGCGGTAAGCCAGTGCGCCGGGGCCACCTGCGACAAAAAACCAGAACAGCGCGCCAAACACACTGTCGTTGCCGTTTTCCAGCACGGATTCAATGGTGGCGCTGACGGGTTCTATTGCTTCCACATCGCGGCTGACCATATATGAGGTGGCGCGCTGTGCCTGTTGAAACTGGCCGGTCTGTAAGGCTTGATAAACGGCCAGGCCATGCTGGCGCAGGCTGCGGTGGCCGATGGCGAAATACAGTAGGTAAAGGTGTAGTGATAATGCCAGCCAGAATGAAAGTTGCATGAGCAGAACGCTGCTCAGGACAATTGGCAATACGGCCAGGCAGAGGCCCAACACGCCGCTGAGATATTGGCTGCCTTGTGCTTGTCTTGCTAAAGGGTTCAATCGTTTTTCAACTTGGGTGGCGAGCCAGCCAAACCCGACTAACGGGTGCCAGCGCCGGGGTTCGCCCAGCCAGAAATCAAGCAGCACCGCGCCACAGGCAAGCAGGGCGAGTGTGAGATAATCGGGACATGGATAAACAGGCAGTGAAAACATTGATGGTTCAGGGCACCACATCGGATGCCGGTAAAAGTACGCTGGTGGCTGGATTGTGCCGTGTATTGTACCGCAGCGGGGTGGCGGTGGTGCCATTCAAACCGCAAAACATGGCGCTCAACGCCGCGGTGACTGAAGATGGCGGCGAGATCGGACGTGCGCAGGCGGTACAGGCGATGGCCTGCGGACTGCCGCCACATACCGATATGAATCCAGTGTTGCTCAAGCCTAACTCGGATACCGGTTGCCAGGTGATTATTCACGGCCAGGTGGTGGGCAATCAGGAAGCGAGCACTTACCACGACTACAAGAAAACCGCGATGCAAGCGGTATTGCAATCTTACCAGCGCTTGCAGCAGCAGTATGGCTGCATCGTGGTGGAGGGGGCGGGTAGCCCGGCCGAGATTAACCTGCGCGCCAACGATATTGCCAATATGGGCTTTGCCGAAGCGGTCGATTGCCCGGTGATCCTGGTAGCAGATATTGATAAAGGTGGTGTATTTGCACACCTGGTCGGCACACTGGCGCTATTGTCCGAGAGTGAGCAGGCCAGGGTGATTGGGTTTGTCATTAATAAATTCCGCGGTGATATCGCCTTGCTGCAACCGGGGCTGGATTGGCTGGAGGAACGCACCGGGAAGCCGGTGATAGGCGTGTTGCCTTATATGCATGACTTGCATCTGGAAGCTGAAGATGCGGTTGCAAAAAGCAATATTAAAAAAGCAGATGTTCAGTTGACGATTGTTGTGCCCATATTGCCGCATATCGCGAATCATACCGACTTTGATGCCTTGCGCCTGCACCCGCAAGTTGCCCTCAAGTTTGTGCGTTTGAATGAGTCTGTGCCCGCGGCTGATTTAATTATCCTGCCTGGTAGCAAGAATGTACGTGGTGATTTAGTGGCGTTACGTGAGCATGGCTGGGAAGCCGTCATTGCGCGGCATTTACGTTATGGCGGCAAAGTGCTGGGCATTTGCGGTGGCTTCCAGATGCTGGGCCAGCAATTACATGATCCATTGGCGATTGAAGGCGAGGCGGGCAGTAGCGCTGGCCTGGGCTGGCTGGCCATGGAAACAACGTTGGAAACCCACAAGCAACTCAAGCAAGTTTCTGGCAAATTAGCTTTTGCCGACGCGATGGTACAAGGCTATGAGATTCATATGGGGGTGAGCCGCGGCCCGGCCTTGCAGTACCCTGTACACCTGATAGACGGCATGGCGGAAGGCGCACGGTCAACAGATGGCCAGGTCGCTGGCAGTTATATTCATGGCTTGTTTGATCACCCACAAGCCTGTGCCGCCTGGTTGCAATGGGCCGGGGTGGCTGAACAAGTGGCTTACGATTACACGCAATTGCGCGAGCAGAGCCTGGAAAAACTGGCAGGCAGTGTACAGCAGCACTTCAACTGGTCAGCCCTTGCGCCTTACCTGCCCAAAGACTTTACGCCAGGTTAACCCGCAACCACCTTGATGGTTTGCTCAAACGCCTGCACCACTTGCCCGGCGCGGATTTTGGCGGTTTTTCTGCGCTCAATGGCACCATCTACCTTGATCAATCCTTCGGCGACCATAGACTTGCCCTGGCCGCCACTGTCGGCCACGCCTTCCAGTTTAAGCAAATCACATAGTGCGATATATTCGCCTTTGAGTTCAAATGTCGAGCTTGCCATACAGAATTCCTTTCTAAGTCAGCGAGTGCCTAAGGCTTGCCTTGAGTGTCTGGCGGTAAATTCACTTCCAGCGTCAAAGAGGCATTCTGGCTTTCCCATAATTGTTCATTGAGCTGGTGATGCACAGTGACAAACAGGAAATTCAGCCCCGCTTTTTGTGGGTGGAAGCTAAACTCACCTTGTTCGTTGGCGTGAATGTTAGAGGCTCTCACATTGTCGAGATCGTATAGATCTTCAATCCTGTGCTTGATAAAGTGTTCGTTATCCGTCACCACAATAATACGCGCATTAGGCACTGGCTTACCATTTTCCAGCACACGGAAATTCAACTCTCCACCAAGTAACAAACCATTGGGTGACGCCAGCGGGATGATTTCCAGGCCTGTATTAAACGGCTTGGCTACATATTTTTGCTGACCTTTGAAAATATAGGTGTCGGCATAACTGTAATAATTCATGGTGGTAGGTTTGCCCGTCACACGCTTCATATCGGCAGCAAAATAAAGCTTTTTATCGGCAGTTTCCACCGCCTTGTATATTGGGCCGACCCTTTGCCCCGTGCTGATACGATAGGTGCCTTCGTCTTTTAATTCCGGTTCCAGATACACGGCCGCCTTGGTTTTGGCGATGGGTTTGATCGCCGTCGTCACGCCTTGTGGTGAGGTGATGGTAAAGTTCGGCGAGTCCATAGCAAAGTCAGCCTGGAACGGAAACTCGGTAAACGCAGATTCAATCGTCAGGCGATGATGTGTGACGTTGAACTGGTTGGGTTTTAAAAACGGCACATGTGCCTCGGCCGCCAAAGTGGTCACTAAAACGATCAGGGCTAGGGAAAACTTTTTCATACGGGTGCTTTCTTGTTATTTAAGCTTTAACGGCAAGCCTGCGGCAATAAAACTGACTTGATCCGCGATAGCCGCCACATGCTGGTTCAGGCGGCCTTGTTCATCCTGGAACTGGCGGTTGATTTCACCCAAAGGCACAATACCCATGCCGACCTCGTTGCTCACTAAAAATACGTGGGCTTGCAATTGCGGCAAGGCGTTCAGCAAGGCCTGCTTTTCTGCCTGCCAGTCCAGCCGCTCCGGTTTATCGCAATCCGGGCAAATGCACTGTGCCAGCCATAAAGTCAGGCAATCGACAATCAGGCAAGTCTCTGGTGCATCGTTATCCAGTAGTGTCTGCCCCAGGTTGAATGGCGCTTCGACTAAACCCCAATAAGGTGGACGGCGGGTTTTATGATGTTCCACACGTTTTGCAAATTCGTCGTCATAGACTTGCGCGGTGGCAATGTAGGTCACCGGACATTCAAGTGCCGAGGCCAGGCGCTCGGCATACGCACTTTTACCGCTGCGTGCCCCGCCTAAAATCAGGTGTGTACTCATGCGTGACTCCCTTGCTGTTGCCAGCGTTGAATGATGGTTTGCAGTTGCGCCAGGCCCTCGGTAAACAGCGCAGGCCCGGGCTGCAAGATATCGACCGACTTGATTTCGTACAGATGACCATTCTGGATGGCCGGGATGGCTTGCCAGCCTGGTCGGGCTTTTATTTTTTCCGGCTGGAATTTTTTGCCGCACCAGGAGCCGATAATGATATCCGGCTGTCTGGCCAGCACTTGTTCTGCGCTGACCTGCCGGTCTTTGGCACTATGAAACTGGCTGAGTTCGGGAAAGCAATCCTCGCCGCCCGCCGCCTCAATCAGCTCAGCCGCCCAGCGGATGCTGCACATCATGGGCTCATCCCATTCTTCAAAATAGACCCTGGGTTTGCGCGGCCAACTGGACGCTTGCAGGCGTGCCGCGTCCAGTTGCGCCTGATAACGTTCTACCAGTTGCTTCGCTTTGTCACTGGCGCCGACTAAATCGCCGACGGTGAGTATCATTTGCAACGTCTCATCCAGGCTGCGCTGGTTAAACACATGCACCTGGCAACCGGCTTTAATCAGCGAAGCAGCAATGTCAGCCTGCAAGTTGGAGAAGCACAGTACCAGGTCAGGTT
Source organism: Methylophilus sp. UBA6697 (assembly GCF_002454655.1). NCBI lineage: Bacteria > Pseudomonadati > Pseudomonadota > Betaproteobacteria > Nitrosomonadales > Methylophilaceae > Methylophilus > Methylophilus sp. UBA6697. Next base: position 87,252 of record NZ_DKJH01000042.1, on the reverse strand, counting down.
GCAGGGCCAGAATTTTCTCGATATTGGCGCTGGTGAAAGCGCTGATTTTTGGCTTCTCTTTGCGGGCAATGGCCGGGCGCGTGGTAAAGCCGGAAATACCGACAATACGGTCTTGTTCTCCCAGCAAATAAAGGACTTCCACCGTTTCCGTGGTCAGGCAGACAATACGTTGCGGCCAGCGCTTCATGGTTGAGTGTTGCCTTGTGGTTGCCAGCCATTTTCCATCAGCATATCGCTGAGAGGTTTTTCTGTGGCCCAGCCTTCTTCCACCAGCATGGGGGATTTGTAAAAGGCGTTCACATAACCCAGGCACAAAATCGCTACCGGTTTGGCGTCCGCAGGCATGGCCAGCAATTGTGCCAGTTTTTGCGGGTCAAACAGGCTGACCCAGCCCATGCCTATGCCTTCGGCACGCGCGGCCAGCCACAGGTTCTGAATGGCGCAACTGACTGAGGCCAGGTCCATCTCCGGCAGCGTACGGCGACCAAAAATATATTTTTCACGCTGGTCGCATAAAGTGGCTACCAGTAGTTCGCCACAGTCCAGAATGCCTTCGACTTTCAGCCGCATAAACTCGGCCATGCGCGCCGTGTTTTCAACCTCGCCGATGACTTGCGCTGTTTGCTTGCGCTCTTCATCGACCAGTGCGTGGATCGCTTTTCGTAATGTGGCATCACTGATGCGGATAAAGCGCCACGGCTGCATCAGGCCCACACTGGGCGCGTGATGGGCGGCTTGCAACAATTTTTGCAATAACTCGGGAGCGATAGGTGTCGGCAAAAAATGCCGCATATCGCGCCGCTCGGCAATCACTTTATAAATGGCCGCTTTGTCGGCATCCGGATAGGCGAAACTCATGACAGGAAAAACTGTGCCGCCAGGGACGGATTGGATGGGAAGTAAAAATGCAAAAAGCTGGCTGTGATGCTTTGGTGGCGGTAGACCGCTTCACCCGCACCGTATTTGCCTTTGCCTTGTGCAATCACCGGCAAGTCAGTCTCAAAACGGCCATAGTGGAAAGTGTGCGCGCCTATGGTTGCTTTGCCATCGTTCGTCACCGGAAACGTTGCGTGTTGTGTGCCGAGGCCTTGCAGTTTGGGTTGAATTTCGCTGTGACCCGGCAGTAAACCAAACACGGGTTGACCATTCAAGCGTTCGCCCAGTGCGAGCATGCCACCACATTCTGCCAGGATGGGTTTGTTAGCTTCGACAGCTGCGTGCAAACTTTCGCGCATGTTATGGTTGCGTTGTAGTTGCGCCAGATGCAATTCCGGGTAACCGCCAGGTAGCCAGTAGGCATCTGCCGCAGGTAATTGTGCATCATGCAACGGCGAGAAAAAAGTAATGTTTGCCCCCAGTGTTGTGAGCAAATCAAGGTTGGCCTGGTAGGTGAAACAGAAGGCCGCATCTTGGGCCACGGCAATGGTTTTGCCTTGTAGCAATGGCGTGATAGCTTGCTGTTCTGGTGCCGCAAAATGCACTGCCGGAGGCAATGGCATATCTTGTCCCAGTAGTTGCGCAGCGGCTTCTATGCGCTGGTCAATATCCGTGATTTCCTGTGCCAGGTGCAAGCCCAGATGACGCTCTGGCAAACTCAGTTGCGCGTCGTATTTCATGGCGCCCAGCCAGGGGATATCCGCTGGCAATGCTTCTTTAATCATCTTGGCATGGCCGTCGCTGCCGACCTGGTTGGCAATGACGCCCGCGCGCTGCAGCGCAGGCCGGAAGCTGTATAGTCCATAGGCGATCGCGGCAGCGGTTTGTGCCATAGCTTTGGCATTGAGCACCAGTGCGACCGGGATGCCAAAGCGCTCGGCAATATCGGCGCATGAGGGTTTACCATCATACAAGCCCATCACGCCTTCGAGCAAAATCACGTCATTGTCTTGTGCCGCCTGATGCAGCAAACGCTGCGCATCCGCTTCACCACACATGCCGAGATCGAGGTTGTACACTGGTTTGCCGGTGGCGGCTTCGAGTATCATGCCATCGATAAAATCCGGGCCACATTTAAATGCTTGCACGCGCAGGCCACGATTGCGGTAAATGCGCGCCAGTGCGGCCGTGGTCAGTGTCTTGCCTTGTCCCGACGCCGGGGCCGCCATCAACATGGCATGGCAGCTTGCTGCTGGGGATTGCATTACAGGTCTATCCCGGCCTGGGCTTTGATACCTGCGCGCCAGGCATGCTTGACATCCATGAGTTCAGATACCGTGTCGGCAGCGTTTCTCAAGGCTTCAGATGCACCGCGGCCAGTGATCACCACATGCTGCATGGGTGGGCGTTTGGCGATGGCATCCAGTACCATTTGTTCGTCCAGGTAACTGTATTTGAAGGTGTAAGTGAGTTCATCCAGCACAACGAGATTGATCGCTGGGTCTTGCAGCATCTGCGCCACAATCTGCCAGCCGCGCATCGCGGTTTCAGTGTCGCGCTGGCGGTCTTGGGTGTTCCAGGTGAATCCTTCGCCCAGTACATGCCAGGTGACAGCAGGATGCTGGCGGAAAAAGGCTTCTTCGCCCGTATCTGAGCGGCCTTTGATAAATTGGGCGACGCCGACACGCATGCCGTGGCCCAGTGACCTGGCAACCATGCCAAAGGCGGAAGAGCTTTTGCCTTTGCCGTTGCCGGTGAGGATGAGAAGCAGGCCTTTTTCCTGATCGGCCTGCTCGATTTTTTCATCAATGACCGCTTTTTTGCGGATCATGCGCGCCTTGTGGCGGCTGTCGCGGTCGCTGGTTTCCATGATGGTGCGTAAACTTAAGCGTTTTCGCGGACAGAGCGCTTGGCCAGGCCAAACACCACATGCGCGATCAGTGCCACTACCACCCAGAACGCAATCGCTTCCAGCTGTTTAGGGAAGTATTTGACCAGGCGTGGCACAAACTCAACCAGGGTTGGGTCTGGGTAACGGCCACCAAAGAAGTAGAAACCACCGCTGGAGAACAATTCAGCAAGGGCTGAAGCCACTACCACCACGCCTGTCAGCTTGAACAAGCTGCTCAGTGCCCAGGTGGTATTGCTGGCTGTCCAGCGGCCTGCCAGCCACATGGTACCGTAAGCCGGTAATAAGAAACCGTAAGCAGGCGTCACACAGAAATTGCTGACGCCGCCCCAGGTAACTGCCGCCATATCCAGGCCAGCACACAGTGCCAGCAGCGCCACAAATACGATAGTTGAACGCAGGTAATAACCAGCAATAAAAAATGCAGCGTAAGAAGCGCTAGGCAAAAAATCGATCGAAGCGAAATGATGACCGCGTGTCACGATGACCATCAGTGCAATGACAAATGCAATTGCCAGCGATTGAGTTGAAATTTTACTTGGCATGCCAACGACTCCAAAAAATAAGATTAATCACAAGGGGTGAATTTTAGCCCAATTCCTTTAGGCTTGGGCAAAATCCACCGTTCAGCTTACTGCATGTCGTAATTCAGGCTCACGAATACATTTGTGCCCATAGTGTTGTAATCCACCGTAGAGGATGCAGCGGCTAACACGTAGTTTTTATCTAGAATGTTATTGGCGCGCGCTTGTAGCTTCCATTGTGGATTGATGCGGTATGCCAAGGTGCTATTTAGTAATGCGTAACCGCTCAGATTAAGCCTGATGCTTTTATCATAATCGTCACGATTTGAGGATGCAGTTAGCTCTGTTGACCAGTCCCAAGGGCCGTCTGAATATTGTAAAACCAGATTGCCGTAACGTTGCGCACGACGCGCCAATAGTCTGTCGGTGGCGTCTACGCGAGGCGACTGTATCGTTAAGTTCCCACTTAACTGCCAGTATTCATCGATCGAAAACTTGCTCTCTAGTGTCGCCCCCTGAATTTCCACTTTGCCAGCGTTTGCTGCACAGGTAGCGGTTCCGTTCGGGCAACCGGCTCTGAAGGTTTGAATAAAGTTACGAATATGGTTATCAAATACCGTCAGTTTCGCCTGGAATGTTTGACTTTGGTAACGGGCGCTGGCCTCAATATTGTCAGCTTTTTCTGAAGGTAAGTCGGCATTACCAAAGCTAGCAGCATACAGCTGATTAAACGTTGGTGCTCTGAATGATGAGCCGTATTGTGCTGTCAATCGCCATGCTGAAGAGAGGTCATAACCGTAACCGATCCCTCCCGTTGTGAAATTGCCAAACTGGCTGTTATGGTCCTCACGCAATGAAAGCTGAGCACTATGTGCCTCATAATTGGCTGTATACCCTAATACGAACGCATCATTATTGCGGCTTCTATCTAAGGTCTGCTTGCCATTAGATTTTGTCACCACATCTTGCTCCAGCCTGTCATACGCAAAGGTCAGTGTGCCATGGGATAAGCTGTAATCATGCTGCCAAGAGAGTTGACGTTGTTCCGTATCAATATTGCTATTAGAGGTTGGGTTGCTAACGTTAAATAAGCTGTCACGGCCAACGCTGTACTCTAATTTACTGTTCCAATGTTCGGTGAGCGCATTTTTGAGTGCAATCCCATATCCTTGTTGGTGGCGCTCAGATTTGCTGAATGCACTGCCGCCATCGTATTGGTTTTGACCACTGCTTTCTAAATAGTGTATGCCCAATGAATGGCCTGGTGAAAACTCAAGGTCTGCATAAGACGAGCTACTAAAGTTGTTATAGCCATCCCTATCTTGATCGGCCAATTTTGGCGGGTGTTTGAGTGCAGAAATACCACGCGTGTCGTAGTTGCTGATCTGTGCGCCAAACTTTAGAGCTTGGTAGCTCGTGTCAAAGCCAGCATTACCACTGTATGAATCATAGCTGCCTGCACCGGCACTACCGTAAATATGGGTTTTATTGCCTTTGCCTCGCTTGGTGAAAATTTGAATAACGCCACCGATAGCATCTGAGCCATAGAGACTAGACGCAGGGCTGCGTAAAATCTCGATGCGCTCAATGAGTGCAAGCGGGATGTTTTCAAAAGCAGTGGTGCCTGTGGTGGCGGAATTAATCCGCACGCCATCCACTAAGACAATCAGCTGATTATCATTGGTGCCGCGCAGGGCGATGTTACTACTCGTGCCCATGCCGCCATTGGTCAGGGTTTGCACACCAGGTTGAAGCCTCAATAAATCTGCAAGAGAGCCGCCCTGCAGCCTCTTGATTTCTTCGCTATCGATCACGGTGATGTCGCCAGTGACTGTTTTGGTAGATTGTGGTGTTCTACTTGAGGTGACCACCACCTCATCTAATGAGGGGGTGTTATCTGCGGCAAGTACATAGCCAGGCAGGCTTAGGAGGATGCCTGCAAAATAGAGTTGTTTTTTGATTGTTCTTTTCATTTGTGATTCTCGCATGCGTATCCAATTCACACGGAGCAGACTCAGTGTGAATTGGTAGTCGTATTCATTGGTTTTAGTGATGCAGAGTGCGCATTACTGAGGTTCGTAACGGATGTTGACGAACAAGTTTGCCCCTGGGGTATTGTAGGCAAAGCCGTTTCCGTCTATTGCTAGATAATAGTGTTTATCAAAAATATTATTTGCTCGTGCTTGCACAGTCCAGTCACGATTGACTTTGTATTGAGCCGTCATGTTGAAGAGTGTGTAACCGCTCATGCGTAAGGTATTGGCCGCATCCTCGTAGCGAGCTGAAGACGCTACCATTTCAGCACCAAATCGCCAGTCCTGCAAAGAGTAGCCAAGGTGCATTTGGCCATGACGATTGGCGCGACGGCGTAGCAGTTTATCGGTTTCATCATCACGCGGAGATTGAATGTCTACACTACCGCCCACGTCCAAATTATCCCAGCGGTTGCTGGCAGCCAGCGTGATACCTTGAATGGTGGCTTTGTTGATATTCTCAGGAAGAGACCCGAGGACAATTAAATTGCGGATCTTATTTTCGTAGGCTGTCAGGGATGCATTGAATGTGTCGTCGCGGTACCGTAGGCTGGCCTCTAAATTGTCTGATTTTTCAGGTTTCAGATTGGGGTTGGAGTAGCCTGGATAGTACAAGTCATTAAACGTTGGTGCCTTGAATGCAGAACCATAGCTCCCGGTGACACGCCATTGATCGTTAATATTGTACCCATAGCCTAAGCCACCAGTGACATTGTTACCAAAACTGGAATTATGGTCTTCGCGAGCACTGGCTTGAAAGCTGTGTGCTCCGATATTCGCTACATAGCTGGCTACATAGCCTTCATTTGTGCGCCTGGTTTTGTCAAAATCCGTTGTTGAGTTGACTCTGTCGATCAATTTATCGTACATCAATGTCAATGTCCCAAGAGGAAGGGTAATGTCATTTTGCCAGTTGAATTGATCCTGTTTGGTTCTGAACAAGCTCCTGCTTTCGCTAGTAAAGGGGCCTAATGCTGCGTAGTTCACAGTCTCATCAATGCCTTGGCTGATGCGCACTGTTGAGTGCCAATTATTCAGGATTTGATTTTTACTGAATAGAGAGTAGACATCTTGTTGCAAGTTGGCGTAATCAGAAAAGGCAGGATTGAATGCTGATGATGGATCGAGGTTGTAGCTATTGTCGAAGCGGGTTCTCCCCTTGCTATGCATCAAGGTTAAGCCGACTTCATGGCCTTCTGCAATTTTATGAGACAGATTACCAGTTACGGCAAGATTGCGATAACCGTCTTTGTCATTCAGGTTCGGGTTGCTGGTGTCCAGTGAAGAAAAACCGTTGGTTTTGTTCGCCGATACATTGAGTGCATAAGCCGTATCGTTTTGTTTACCGCGCAATCCAGCTTCTGCCAGAGTGGTATCGTAAGTACCAAAACCCAGGTTTGCATAAGGTTTGAAGCCATCTACGCCTTTTTTAGTGAAAATCTGGATGACGCCGCCGATTGCATCTTGACCATATAGGCTAGTTGCTGGTCCACGGACAATTTCAATGCGGTCGATCTGTTGAATCGGTATGTTTTCAAGGGTTGTTGTGCCTGCTGTGGCAGACTGCACACGTACGCCGTCGATTAATACCAGCGTATGGCCCGTGTTGGTGCCTCGCATGAAGACGCCTGAGGTTTTGCCTGCGCCACCATTGTTGGTGATTTCAATGCCAGGTTGGCGTTGCAATAATTCAATCAGCGTACTTTGGCCGCCACGTTTGATTTCTTCTGCATTAATGACAGACACATCGGCAATGACTGATTCCTGTTGTTGAGGCGTGCGTGTCGCGGTCACGATGACTTCGTCTAGCGTTGCAGTGTCTGCGGCGCAGGCGATTTCGCTTAAAGAAAGACCAATAAGGCCTTTAAGAATGACTTTTTTCATTATCTTATCCCTGTATCACATGCGTCCCCGCATGTGGTTTGTCTATCAATACTTGGGGGTAGGGATAATGAATGAAGGCTTTGCGTGTTGAACAGCAAAGCCAATACATCATCAGACACCGTCACCCCGCGGTATTGCAAATGGTTGGTTGCGAGGCCGGTCTCCGGGCTTGCAAGTTTTGATCTATCGCCTTCCCAAGTTTGAACTCAGTGGCATATGGATAGACCCGCACTTGCTTACCGTTGCGGGGGCAGCACAGGAGTTGTGAATGTAGGTTCACGCACCTGTTTCCCAGTTTCACCTTAGCCTGTAGAAATACAGCAAAGGCACCTGACAACTGGGCGCCATTCTAGTCTAAAGCGTGCTTTTTTGCCAGTCGGCCTGTATTCGGCAGGTATGCTCAAATTGTTAATTTACTTTGAAAAAATGCGCTTAGCTATTGACCACACTCATTTTTTTAAAAGATAATGGGCTGATGGATGCCGATTTAAAAAGTCTTGAAGAGCGTGTGACGAAGCTGATTGCTTTTTGCGGACAGCTGCGTGACGAAAATGTGGAGTTGCGTCAGGAGGTCACACGGCTGCATCAGGAGTCTCAATCGTTGAAGCTGAATATGACGCAAGCCAGCGTTCAGTTAGAGCGATTATTGTCGGCATTGCCTGAGGAAGGTCGTTAATCATGGCAAGTAATCCGATTGATATCGAAATCATGGGCCGCGCGATGAGCGTGACCTGTACTGATGAAGAGCGCGACAGTTTGCTGCAGGCCGTGGGTTACCTGGATGGTAAAATGCGCGAAATTCGTGATGTTGGCAAAATGGTCAGCGTTGAGCGGATTGCTATTATGGCGGCACTCAATATTACGCATGAGTTGTTGAATACGCGTAGCGGCGGTGTGGATGTGGGAGACGTAAAAAAACGTATTTCTACCATGCAGCAGCAAATAGATGATGTATTATCCGGCCAGCATAAATTGTTGTAATCCGCTTCATTTCACAAAATTTTCATCGTCATTTTTTTGAAATGGCGTATCATAAAAAAGGTGTGCTAAGGCGTTGCCTGAGTCTAAAATTCCTTGAACTAGTCTTTGTTATAGGTTTCGGCTCATCAGGTGCTGTGAGATCGCACTAAGTTGGGTGGTTTTTTAAAACCCCCTTGGCGTGCGAACCTAATGTACCTTAGGCTGTTACCACCTGAACTTTCTTGGTTCAGGATGCACGGCTCAGGTAACCCCTTAGCACATCATTCCCCACCCCTTTCACATTGCTTATCCAACGCTCTCCCAATGGTGATGCTTGCAGATAGTTGCTGCATGAAATATTTCTATTGCAATCTTTATTTGATTGGTCAAGAATCTAGTTGTTTCATATAAATTAACAATTAGATTCAGGGAGGAAGTCATGCGCAAGCTATTTTTCTGGTTTTTTGCATTGGTATTGTTTTCCCCGCAGGTGTTTGCTTATACCGGCATCACTGCGATTGGCGATAGTCTTTTTGATGGTGGCAATGAAGATACGGCAGTGGTCAGCTATTACAAGCTGTTTGGGGCGGGCCTGACGGATGCGCCGTATAGCAATTACCGTTTTACCAATGGCCCAACGGCGGTTGAGTATCTGGCCACCGGGCTCGGATTGAATGCACCAGCCAGTTTCCAGAATTTTGCGGTTGGCGGTGCAACCACAGCGGATATGCTCACGTTTATGACGAGCTACCTGGGTAGCTTGCCATCGGTTGATGCAGGACATTTGTACGTGCTGGATGGCGGCGGTAATGGCATTGAAACCTTCTCGGCGCACGATTCTGCGCAAAATATGATTGATATGGTGGCATTGTTGCATAGCAAAGGCGCGACCGATTTTCTCGTGCTGGGCTTGCCTGCTGTGGTGGATGCACCGCGTTTTAATGGGGCCTCTGCCGGGGTGGTTCAGTTTTTGGAGGATTACACCCTGGACTATAACGATTATCTGGTTGCGGGACTTTCAGGATTAGGTCTGCCGAGCTCTGCCCGTGTGACTTATTTTGATACCAAAACTGAGTTGGAAAACGGCATGGCCTTGGCTGTGAGCAACGGGATTACCAATTTAACGGATGCTTGTTATGACGGCGCCGCTGTTTGCGCTGATCCTGATAAGTATCTTTTTTGGGATGATTTGCATATGACGACCGTCGTGCATGAGTATCTGGGGCAGCGCATGTTATCTGTGATTACGCCTGTACCAGAGCCTGCGCAAGCTGGATTGTTTTTTGCTGGCTTGATGTTGGTGTTTGCGCGTCGCAGCCAGCGCCCAGCTATTTAACCGCCTGGCGGCAAACACATGTTTGGCTGATCTGCTTATCGCAACGCGTGATACATCAGGTCGGCCAAACTGACCACTTCCAGGCAACTTTCATCGCAGGACTCCAGAATCACCGGTGGCGCATAGCCAGCTTCACTGGCGTCTAACCAGCGCCTGGCGCATAAGCACCAGCGATCACCTGCTTTCAGGCCCGGAAACCCATACTCTGGCATGGGCGTCGATAAATAATTGCCTTGTGCCTGTGAGAATGCCAGAAATTCATCGGTCATTTCTGCACATACGGTATGCCTGCCGAGGTCTTCGGGGTGGAATCCACAACAACCATCACGCACAAAGCCGGTGATTGGGCGCATGCTGCAGGGAATGAGTAGGGTGCCAAGAACGTTTTTTGCCATGATTGTCAGCTGTACTGTAACTTGGTTTATGATACTGACATTTGTTGGACTTAAGAAGGTTTTCAGGCATGGCGCGTTACTGGTTGATGAAATCCGAGCCCTCGGACGTTTCTATTGATGATTTGGCAGGGTTCCCGAACCAGACGGTGGATTGGTATGGGGTACGCAATTACCAGGCACGTAATTTTATGCGTGACCAGATGAAGTTGGGGGATGGCGTGCTGTTTTACCATTCCAATTGCGAGACGCCCGGCATTGTCGGCCTCTGTGAAGTCAGCCAGTTGGCTTACCCGGATAAGTTCCAGTTTGTTGAAGGCCATAAATACTTTGATCCAAAATCCACGCCGGAAAATCCGCGCTGGGTGAATGTGGATGTCAAACTGGTACGTAAAACGCGGTTGCTGAGTTTGAAGGAAATGCGCGAAGCGCCAGAACTGGCCAATATGCGTACTTTGCAAAAAGGGAACCGCTTGTCGATTACACCTGTCGATCCCAAAGAGTGGGCGTATATTTCGGCATTGCTGGCAAAGTAATGGCTGGCTTGATCAGGGCAACCACCTAATTCCAGGCGCATTATTCACATAGAGCAGCTTAATGAACAGACAGCGTAAAAATGCCGTGTTGTATATTCTGGTCGCCGGGTTCCTGATTGCTTTTGTCGGCGTATTGCTGTTTGTGTGGATTTATTTTTCCAGCATGCGTGAGATGCACCAAACTACACGCAAGCTCTATGAGCAGCCGTTTGCTGTGGCCAACGCGGCACTCGCCTTAGAAGCCGATCTCTACCAGATTCGCGGCAGTTTGCTGTATGCCACTTTGATTGAGGCTGATCGTAAGCAACTGGCAACCACAGTGGATTTTATTGCGGCGCGCGAGCAGCTGGCGCAGCAAAAAATTGCAATCATTGCCCGCAGTTATTCTGGCGACCAGCAGCAAGTGACACAACTCAAACAGAAACTGGCATTGCTGAATCAGGTGCGTGACCAGATTTTGCACGCACTGGAGGCCACACGCTATGCGGATGCCAATCGCCTGATAGAAACGCAGTGGACCGAACGCTTTAACGAGGTGGCAAGCCTGAATGAGGCGGTGCTTAAAAATGCCAATCAACGTGCCACCCAATATGTGAATGAAAGCCAGCAGCGGCTGGAAAAACACACGACGCATGGTTTAACGTATGCCGCACTACTGCTCAGTTTGTTTCTGGTCGTTGGTGTTTTCGTTGCCTGGCGTATCTACCAGCTGCATATTGAAGCAGACAAGTTTGCTTTTACCGACTTTTTAACTGGTATTGCCAATCGTCGGCATTTTATTCACGAGCTCGAATCCGAAGTACGGCGCAGCCAGCGTTATGGCTCGGCGTTTGCGTTTGCCATGGTTGATATTGATCACTTTAAGAAAATCAACGATCAATATGGGCATCACGCCGGTGACCTGATCTTGCAGAATTTTTGCCTGCGTTGCGTCAGTGCCTTGCGCACCAGTGATATGGTCGGGCGATTGGGTGGTGAGGAGTTCGGTATCTTAATGCCCATGACGGATCTGCACGAGGCCGCGCGCGTGATTGAGCGTTTGCGCTCCGAAATAGACCACAGCGTCATGAGTGATCATGGCGAGCAAATTCACTACACGGCGTCATTTGGATTGGTGTCTACCTCGCAACTCAGCGAGCAGCAGGGCTTGGCACATTTGATGAAAATGGCGGATGCTGCTCTGTATGCGGCCAAGCAGCAAGGCCGCAACCGCATTTTTATCGCCAACCACTAATTTTTGGCTCTATCCGTAGCCGTAGTCAGTGCCAAGTACGACTTCTCTTTAGCTGTTTTCTTCCGATTTTTATTCAAAATGCCAGTTTATTGTGCGTGCATTCTTATGGCGCACTTCTTTGGTGCAATGGCATATTGTCGTCTGCTCATCGCCGTGCTTATTGAAGCTTGTTTTTGGGGTGCGAGTAAAAGTAATTTTTATTATAAATATTTGATTGTTAATGTAATTTTTTAGTTATGTGCTTTGTCTGAGTGCAGTCTCTGTGTGCTAAAACCAGCGTGTATGTGGGTTGGAATACGTCTTGCTAAAACAAGCTTAACAGGCTTTCCAACGTATCACCGGCAACCGGGTAACACCACCCACCTGCTGTCACAGATTGGAGCACGACATGACGAAGTTACTGATCGGATTATTGTTAGGATGCATGAGCGCATCACTCATGGCAGAGCCAGCAGAAGCGCTGGTGCACGATTTAAATAGTCGCGTGTTGCGTGTGCAAGTCGGCTTGAAAAACGGTCAATATGGCTTGGGTTCTGGTGTGGTCGTGGCTGAAAACCAGGTGGTGACTAACTGCCATGTGGTCGCCAATGCCAGCAGTATCAGCGTGGTCAGCGGCGGAGCAGCCTATCACGCGGTCGGCGTGAAACCTGATTGGGAACATGATGTGTGCATGTTGCAAATGGAAGATTTGCCATTGTCACCAGTGACCATGAAATCCAGCCGTGAACTCAAATATGAACAACCGGTATTCACCATCGGTTATCCCAGTTTTGTCGCTGCGCCAGTCAGCACCAGCGGTGTGGTCAAAGGCTTGTTTACCATGGATGACTCGGTCATTGTGCGGGCCACCAGCAGCTTTAGGCAAGGTGCGAGCGGTGGCGGCCTGTTTGATGACAGCGGTGCATTGGTCGGCTTGATTACCCTGAAGAGCCCTGGTAAAGACGCTTATTACTACTACATGTCGGTGGACTGGGTGAAAGCCCTGATCAGCAAACCGGCAGGCCCGATTGTGGTGAAAAGTGAATTGCCTTTCTGGGGTAAACCCGCTGCTGAATGGCCATATTTTATGAAGGTGGTGTTTCCATACCTGCATAAAGACTGGGCAGGTTTGAAAGTGATTGCCGAACAATGGACGACAAAGGAGCCAAGCAATACCGAAGCCTGGTTTTACCTGGCTGCGGCAGAGTATGAAACCAAAGACTTGACGCTGGCGGAACAGCATCTGCATCGTGTGGTGAGCATGAACGACCAACATAGCCAGGCTTTTTATTACCTGGGCATGATTGCTGAAGCGAGTGGCAAACATGGTGAAGCGATGGCCAGTGTTGATACATTAAAACAACTGGATGCAGAAGCGGCTGAAGCATTGACGGTGGCAATGAAAAGTTTGCCGTAAGACAGGCAACATCAGACTCAAACGAGAAAGCGCCCAATCGGGCGCTTTTTTTATTTAAATCGGGTTTGCAATCGCTTATGCTACTGCCATGTCCAGCTCTTCCACATGGTAGTAATGTTCATCATCCCACAGGGTGAAATCTTGTGCGGTATAAATCGCTTCCTGAAAATGATGAAAGGTTGCGATGCAATGGTTCTCTTCGTCCATCACTTGATACATTGTCATACGAGCCACCTTTCCTAGTCTGGTTGTCTGCTTATTGCCGTGATGACATCATGGCACAGGTGTATGACAGTGATTTTGCAGAGCAGCAAGGTGTAATCGGGTCAGTTTGAGAGATGACGTTTTGATGCCTGCAGACGGTTTATTTGCGTGTGATTTAGCCCGCTGTTTCGCGCTTGGCCGCCGCCGCTTTTTTGTAAAATGCCCGGGTTGGCGTATAATTCGCAACTTCTGAGGAACGCTGCGAGAGTCATCTGACTCCCAGGCTCAGAGCATTTGCTGCAAAGCATCTCAACGGCGTTCACTTTTCACTGTGCGAGCACGGAAAAAAGGTGAACAAACGTTTCCACCGGTTCTTAGAACTTTCCCTGCTCAGTTTTCATCTTTTTAAGGATTTGAAACATGAATACTGTAGCTGACATCAAAGATTACATCGTTGCTGATATGTCGCTGGCTGCTTGGGGTCGCAAGGAAATTGCGATTGCCGAAACTGAAATGCCGGGCTTGATGGCGATTCGCGAAGAATACGCGGCTCAACAACCACTGAAGGGCGCACGTATTACCGGCTCTTTGCATATGACCATCCAGACCGCAGTGTTGATTGAAACACTGAAAGACCTGGGCGCTGATGTGCGCTGGGCGTCCTGTAATATTTTCTCTACACAAGACCACGCCGCTGCGGCGATTGCTGCGACTGGCACTGCCGTATTTGCCGTGAAAGGCGAAACACTGGAAGAGTATTGGGATTACACCCACCGTATTTTTGAGTGGGCGGATGGTGGCTACTCCAATATGATTCTGGATGATGGCGGCGATGCAACCTTATTGCTACATTTGGGTAGCCGTGCCGAGAAAGATTTGTCTGTGGTGGCCAATCCAACGTCTGAAGAAGAAATTTGCCTGTTTAATGCGATTAAAGCCAAGTTGAAAACAGACCCAAGCTGGTACTCAGTGCGTTTGGCCGCCGTCAAAGGCGTGACCGAAGAAACCACCACCGGCGTGCATAGACTGTATCAAATGCATAAAGAGGGCAAACTGGCGTTCCCGGCGATTAACGTTAACGATTCTGTGACCAAGTCCAAGTTTGACAACCTGTATGGCTGCCGTGAATCATTGGTTGACGGTATCAAGCGCGCGACTGATGTCATGATCGCCGGCAAAATTGCCGTAGTAGCTGGTTACGGTGATGTGGGTAAAGGTTCGGCACAAGCTATGCGTGCGTTGTCTGCACAAGTATGGGTGACTGAAATTGACCCGATTTGCGCGCTGCAAGCGGCGATGGAAGGCTACCGCGTAGTGACCATGGATTACGCCGCAGAACATGCGGATATTTTCGTCACTGCGACCGGTAACTACCATGTGATTACCCACGACCATATGGCCAAAATGAAAGACCAGGCCATCGTCTGTAACATTGGCCACTTCGACAACGAAATCGACGTTGCCGGTATTGAAAAATACCAGTGGGAAGAGATCAAACCGCAAGTGGATCACGTGATTTTCCCGGATGGTAAACGCATCATCCTGTTGGCCAAAGGCCGCCTGGTGAACCTGGGTTGTGGTACTGGCCATCCGAGCTATGTGATGAGTTCCAGCTTTGCTAACCAGACCATTGCGCAAATTGAGTTGTTTACGCAAACAGGGAAGTATCCGGTTGGCGTGTACACCTTGCCCAAGCACCTGGATGAAAAAGTGGCTATCTTGCAGTTGAAAAAACTCAACGCGCAATTGACCACACTGACAGACGCGCAAGCGGCCTATATCGGTGTGAGCAAAAGTGGCCCATACAAGCCAGACCATTATCGTTACTAAGTTGCACTAGAGTAGCTGCCGATCCACCCGAGTCTGCGTCAGATGTACTGGCGCGGGTTTGGGTGTACACTCTCCCCATGTTAATCAGGGGGAGTCAGCATGTTTAAACTGTTGGTCGTGTGGGTATTAAATGCGTTGGCACTGATGGCTGTCGCGTATCTGGTGCCGGGCATTCATATCGCGAATTTTATGGCTGCTTTGCTGGCGGCGGTGGTGATTGGTTTTGCCAATGTGCTGGTGAAACCGATATTGGTCATATTAACGTTGCCGATCACCTTGTTGACGCTGGGGCTGTTTTTATTCGTGATTAATGGCTTGCTGTTCTGGTTTGTCGGCCATTTATTGCAAGGCTTCTCGGTCAATAGTGTGCTGACAGGCGTGATTGGTGCGCTGGTGTATAGCGTGATTGCATGGATATTGAGCGCGATTGTGCTGAATGAAAAAGACTAAGCTGATCGTGCATCATAAATAAAAGATTAAACAAGTGAATCATAAAACCTCTTACAGTTTTGAGTTCTTTCCGCCTAAAACAGCGGAAGGTATGGCGAATCTGCGCAATGTGCGCGATGAGTTGGCCGCATTTTCACCAGAGTTTTTCTCAGTGACCTTTGGTGCAGGCGGTTCGACGCGTGACCGTACCATGGATAGCGTGCTAGAAATCCAGGCCGCAGGCCATGGTGCAGCACCGCATATTTCCTGTATTTCTTCGAGTAAAGAAGAAATCCGCGAGTTGCTGCAAGCTTATCAAGCCAAAGGCATCAAGCGTTTGGTCACCTTGCGCGGTGATATTCCTTCAGGTGAGGTGAGCGCAGGTGACTTTAAGTACGCCAACGAGTTGGTGAGCTTTATCCGCGCCGAAACCGGTGACTGGTTTCACCTCGAGGTGGCGGCGTATCCTGAATTTCACCCTGAAGCAGGGTCTGCGCAAAAAGACCTGGAAAACTTCAAACGTAAAATGGATGCGGGTGCTGACTCAGCCATCACGCAGTATTTTTATAATGTGGATGCGTATTTCCGCTTTGTCGAGGCCGCGCAAAAAATGGGTGTGACGGCGCCGATTATTCCCGGCATCATGCCTATCTATAATTACACGCAGCTGGCGCGATTCTCTAATGTGTGCGGTGCCGAGATCCCGCGCTGGTTGCGCCTGCGTTTAGAGGCTTATGGTGACGACCTGGCGTCGTTGCGGGCATTTGGCGCGGATGTGGTGACGGATATTTGTGCCAGGCTGATTGCATCTGGCGTGGATAAAATGCATTTTTATACGCTGAACCAGG
This sequence comes from Methylophilus sp. UBA6697, assembly GCF_002454655.1. NCBI lineage: Bacteria > Pseudomonadati > Pseudomonadota > Betaproteobacteria > Nitrosomonadales > Methylophilaceae > Methylophilus > Methylophilus sp. UBA6697. Next base: position 70,861 of record NZ_DKJH01000042.1, on the reverse strand, counting down.
CCGGTATTATTGGCCAGATTATTCGCCAACTGTAGCTGGCAGAAAACAAAAAAGCGCGGCCTGTTCGGTCGCGCTTTTTTACGTCCTCAGGTTTACTGTAGTGAAAGACCTTGTGGGTTAAACAAGGCGTCTTCTACAAACAGGTAGTCCTGCTTACGTGTTTCATCCCACAACACCATCATGGTGATCCAGCGGATATCTTCCATGCTCAGTGTTTCCTGCGGTAACACCATGGCACGGTCCACAATCAAGTCGCGTTCGTAGGCCGTGATGATGTCACTGCGTTGTAGCAGCGTCAGAAAGTTTAAGCTTTCGTCATTGATTTTGCTGCGCTCCATCTCGCAAAAAATACGAATGGCCGCCGGGTCGTGCAGATACAGTGGTTGCTGTACCGAGCGGCGCAGGTCTTTGACCCAGTCTACCGCGTGTAAAATGTCCTGATGGTTAAATCCTGCCTGGGATAACTCGTAAGCCATGATGGTTTCGTCGGTTTCTTTCAACTCGAGCGCATCATGTTTATCCCAGTAATTTTGATAAATAAATATCAATACTTCCAACATGTATATAGTCTCCTCAAACACGCTGTTGCATAGACAGCGCTGTTGGGGTGAGTCTGAGTCCGTCTTTAGGCGAGTCGCTGGAACTGACCGCTGGCGAGATGGCTGACCACACCTTCTAATTCAAGTAGTGTTAGCATGGTGGAAACTTGTTCTGGCGTCAAGCCTGAGCGGGCTGAGATCTGCTCTGCAAACAGGGGGTCGAATCCCATGCAAACCAATACTGGGCTTGCTTCGGCAGGTAAATTAGTCCACTCGGGCGATGGCCCATTCGGGCTAATCGCTAAGGCCTGGTTTGGCAGGCGGATATGTCTTAATTCGCTCAATATGTCTTCGGTCGATTCGACCAGTTTGGCGCCTTGCTTGATCAGGGCGTGGCACCCTTTGGCCACCGGTGAGTGAATTGAGCCTGGAATGGCGAATACTTCACGCCCTTGCTCGATGGCTTGTTTGGCCGTAATCAACGAACCACTGTCAATATTGGCCTCTACCACCAGGCAACCTTCAGATAAGCCGCTGATAATGCGGTTGCGCCGCGGAAAGTTGTGCGTGAGCGATGGCGTGCCCAGCGGATATTCAGAGAGGATCAGCCCATATTGCACGATCTGATGCGCCAGCGCCTTGTGCCTGGCCGGGTAAACAATGTCTAGCCCGGTGCCGACCACGGCAATGGTAGCACCATCTGCTTTCAGTGCGCCGCGATGGGCGGCACCATCAATCCCCAGCGCCAGGCCGCTGACTACGGCGAATCCGGCGCGGCATAAGCTTTCGGCAAAATTTTCGGCAGTCGCTTCACCTTGCGGTGTGGCATGGCGGCTACCAACAATGGCGAGGCCCGGTCTTTTAAGGGTTTGCAGGTTGCCTTTGGCATATAAAACCGGCGGTGGCTGGTCTGTGTCCAGCAATCGTTGCGGATAATAAGGATCGCCCAGGGTGATCAGGTGGTTATCGGTTTGATCCAGCCAGGCCAGCGTATGCGCAATGTGCGGATCCTCCATGGCTCGCTGGATGCCATCAGCGACCTCTTTGCTGACCAGGTCGCGCAACGCTGAATAAGGCGCTGCCAGAATGGCTTCAGGCGTTTTGAAACTAAGCAGTAACTGGCAGTAAGTGACGCTGCCCAGCCCGTTTACCAGGCTGAGCGCAATCCAGGGGGCGGTGTGTTCAGTTGTGATCGTCACTGTAGCGCTGGTGTATCATGGGGTGCTGACCACATCTTCGGCATGAATCGGTTGTGAGGCCTGCATCACCAAGGCATAAGACAGTTTTGGGAAGGTTTTGAACACCATGACCAGGCCGACCGGCTCATCAGGCAGCTGGATGGTCACAGGTTTTTTCGGATCTGATTCCGGGTCCACCATGCTGGCGCCTTTACGCAGCACGGATAGCACATGACCGCGCTCTACGCCTTGCTCTTCACCGCGGTTAAGCACGACGACGCGGCCATAACCGGTTTCGTTAATGCCTTCACTCACACGTGCAATCTGGCCTTGAATCGGCATGTCTGGCGCATGGGGAATATAGGCCGGATTGAGTTCATCTTCCATCGCAATCAGTTTGTCTTTGACGGCAATTTCCTCTTTGGCCTGAGTCACCGTTAACGTGGCTGGCTGGCCTGGGCGCAGTAATTTTGCTTCGCCCAGGTAGTGTGCCTCGTTGCCGAGTATCTCACCATTTTCAGGATTCTTGACCGGTTCTCCCTCGCGGTAAATCGCCCACACCGACCTGGCAGATTCCGGTAAGCCTTGCACATAAATATGGGTGCCAGGACTCAGGATTTCACGCTCTTCCTGCGCAGCAATAATTCGCGGTGCAGCTTTCAGCTCCTCTGGCGAGATCAGCATGGGTTTGGTCAGGAATGGCAGGATGGTGTTCGGCTGGATCGCTGGAATCGCATCGCCTTTAATGGGGGTGACGATGACACCGGGTTCCAGTGTCACTGATTCACGTACCAGTTTTAACACCGGTTTGCCGCTGCTGGTGTCGAGTACAATCACGTCGCCGGGGTAAATCCAGTGCGGGTTTTTGATGTGTTCACGGTTAAGTTGCCAGATTTGTGGCCATTGCCAGGGGTTCTTGAGGAACTTGGCTGAAATGTCCCACAGGGTGTCGCCTTTGGCCACGACATGGCGATCGGGATGTTGCGGGCGCAAAGGAATTTCTTCAGCACGCACCAACAAGCTGCTACAAGCCAGCGCAAGCAAGGTTATAATTTGAACAATTTTGGTCATGTGGCGTCTCTGTAATATGCAGCACAAAGGGATGGGCAGCACCAACGGTGCGCAGCATCTGCGCAATGTCGACCAATCTAGCATGGGTTTAAAGTTCTTATCAAGGTGAAAAAGCGGGCGTTTTACCCCGTTTTCCCACAAACTATTGAATGGAAAGATTTGTAGAGCATGGCACTACTTCCAATTTTGCAATATCCTGACCCGCGCTTGCACACCGTGGCCAAGCCGGTGCAAGTGTTTGATGCCGCGTTGCAGCAGCTGGTAAGCGATATGGCCGAGACGATGTATGATGCGCCCGGCATAGGTTTGGCTGCGACACAGGTTGATCAACACATTCAATTGATTGTGATTGATTTAAGCAAAGACAAAGATGATTTGCTGGTGCTGATTAATCCGAAAATCATTGCCCAGTCTGGCAGCCAGGATTATGAAGAAGGCTGCTTGTCTGTGCCCGGCGTGTATGAGAATGTCACACGCGCCGAGTTCATCACGGTAGAAGCGCAAGATGCGCAAGGCAAGACATACCGCTTGGATGCCGATGGCCTGCTCAGTGTCTGTATCCAGCATGAGATGGATCACCTCAAGGGCAAGGTATTTGTCGAGTACCTGTCAACGCTCAAACGTAACCGCATCCGCAGCAAAATGGTCAAGCACGCGCGCGAAATCGAACGTAATAGTTATTAATTAGGGATTTGCATGCGAATTATTTATGCCGGAACCCCGGAGTTTGCCGTGCCTGCTTTGCAGGGGTTAATGGATGCCGGTCATGATATCGTCATGGTGCTCACACAACCAGACCGTCCAGCCGGGCGGGGCATGCAATTGAAAGCTAGCCCGGTCAAACAGCTGGCCTTGCAACATGGCTTGCGCGTGTTTCAACCAGAAAGCCTCAAACCTGCTGACGTGCAGGCGGAGGTTGCGGCGGTCAATGCCGATGTCATGATTGTGGCTGCTTATGGTCTGATTATCCCCACTGCGGTACTGAATATCCCTCAACGTGGCTGTTACAACATCCATGGCTCACTGCTGCCACGCTGGCGCGGCGCGGCGCCTATCCATAGAGCCATTCTGGCTGGCGATGCCGAGACTGGCGTGACGATTATGGAGGTAGTGCCCAAGCTGGATGCTGGCAATATGATTAGCAAGTGGGCGGTCGCTATTACCGAGGCGGATACGACCCAAAGCCTGCATGATGCCATCAGCCGGGAAGGTGCACGTTTGATGGTTGAAGCCATGCATACACTGCAAAGCACGGGTCAATTAGCCGCTGAAGTGCAGGATGAATCCCTGGTGACCTATGCCCACAAGCTGGAGAAATCCGAATCTGCCATCGACTGGAATCAGCCTGCCCAACAGCTCTCACGACAGGTACGGGCGTTTAACCCGTTCCCGGTCGCCACGGCCAAGTTTAACGAACAAGTCTGCAAACTGTGGTTTGCTCAAGTGGCAGTCGGCAACGGCCAGCCAGGCGTAGTGCTGGAAACACAGCCATTGCGCGTGGCTTGTGGTGATGGCGCATTAGAGATCCATGAGTTGCAAATGCCGGGTGGCAAGCGGCAAACGGCACAGCAGTTTGTGCAGGGGCAGCATGTGCAGGTCGGTGACCGGTTTTTCTAAGCGGTGTTTTAACACCGGGCATTGAAAAACGCTTGCCATCCCCGCATATTAGGGGAGTGGTATTAAATGTATTCAAGGAGTAAGTATGTTAGGTAACTGGACCAAAACCTTTGTGCTAATGGCCGCCATTACGGCTCTGTTTGTAGCCGTGGGCGGGGCTTTGGGTGGTCAGGGCGGGATGTTGCTGGCCTTATTGCTGGCCGGCGGCATGAACTTTTATGCCTATTGGTTCAGTGACCAGGCCGTACTGAAAATGTACGGTGCGGTAGAGATCAATGCTGACAATAATTTTGGCAATGGCCAATTCCGCAATTATTTCAATATGGTGAAAGAACTGGCGGAACGTGCTGAGTTGCCAATGCCGCGCGTGTTTGTGATTAATGAAAGCCAGCCTAACGCCTTTGCCACCGGTCGTAATCCGGAAAATGCAGCGGTGGCAGCGACCACTGGCATTATGCAGATTTTAAGTGAGCGCGAGTTGCGCGGTGTGATGGCGCATGAGCTGGCGCACGTGAAAAACCGCGATACCTTGATTTCGACCATTTCAGCGACAGTAGCCGGGGCAATTTCATCGATTGCGCAATTTGGCCTGATGTTTGGTGGCGGCCATCGTGAGGGCGAAGACCGGCCTAATCCGCTGATCGGTATTTTGATCATGGTATTGGCACCATTGGCAGCCTCGCTGATTCAAATGGCGATTTCACGCTCACGTGAATACGAAGCGGATCGTATGGGGGCGGATATCAGCCGTGACCCGAAAGCCCTGGCAGCTGCGCTGGAAAAAATCCATAACTACGCGCACCAGATTCCGAACATGACGGCGGAGCAACATCCTGAAACCGGGCAGATGATGATTATCAACCCCTTGTCTGGTGCTGACCTGGCTGGCCTATTCAGTACCCACCCACAAACGGAAGAGCGTATCCGCCGTTTGATGGCATTGGCGAACCAGTATTAGCCGCTGATGTTTTTACTTGAAAAAGGCTTTCTGATGAAAGCCTTTTTTATTGCGCGTGTTTTTCACTGTGCAATCGAGGCGCATCAAGTAGAATAGCTTTTTTTGCCCAGAGATTATCGTTGCAAGTTGCTCAGCTCATTGCCGCATATGCGGTGGCCGAAGTGTTGGCCGGACATAACCTGACTGTTTCCATGCCCAAGGCATTGCGCAAGGTCAAATTGGCGACGCCGCAACAACAGGCCGCTGCGCAGGATTACAGTTATCTGACGTTACGTTTTTATGCCGAAGCTGCAGCGTATCTCAACGCACTGACGCCCAAACCAGTGACGGATGAGCGTGTTAACGCGTTGTTGCTGGTGGCGTTGTCGCAGCTATTACATAGTACAGATGATGACTTTACCGTGGTCAACCAGGCGGTAGAGGCGGCCGGTAAAACCGGGCAGCGTTGGGCCAAAGGTCTGGTCAACGCCGTGTTGCGCAACTTTTTGCGCCAGCGTGCGGATTTGCAAGCTCACATCGTCAAGCGTGAAGAAGTGCAATTTAACTATCCGCAATGGTGGATAGATACCCTGAAACAGCAATATCCGCAGGATTGGCAAACGATACTCGAAGTGGGTAATAGCCATCCACCCATGACTTTGCGCGTGAATGTGCGCAAGACCGACCCTGCGACTTATATGCAGTTGTTGCAAACAGCGGGGATAGCCGCTCATCATTTGGGTGGTACCGCTATTCAGCTACAGCAGCCCTTGCCGGTGAGCAAACTGCCGTTTTTTGAAGAGGGCTGGGTCAGTGTGCAGGATGCAGGTGCGCAATGGGCTGCGCCTTTGCTGGATTTGCAACCTGGCATGCGTGTGCTGGATGCCTGTAGTGCGCCCGGTGGCAAGACTTGCCACGTGCTGGAAACCAGTGACGTTGAGTTATTGTCACTGGATGTCGAAGCTGAACGTTTACGTCGCGTGCACGAGAACTTGCAGCGATTGGGCTTGCAGGCCAAAGTGGTGACAGGCGATGCTGCCCAGTCAGGCTGGTTTGATGGCCAGTTGTTTGACCGTATTCTGGCGGATGTGCCTTGTAGTGCTTCTGGCATTGTGCGCCGCCATGTGGATATGAAGTGGTTGCGCCGGCCTCAGGATCTGGCAACATTTGCCCGTACGCAACAGGAAATTTTATCGAATTTGTGGCAAATGCTGGCAAAAGGCGGTAAATTGCTCTACGTGACGTGCTCGATATTCCAACAAGAAAACGAAATGCAAATTCAGCAATTTTTAACCACACACACCGATGCGACAAGGTTGCCGGTCGCCTTTGATGTGTCGACATTACCTTGTCAGCATCAGGTTGGTGGTCAGTTATTGCCCACCGCTGAGCATGACGGATTGTTTTATGCACTCCTGCAAAAACATTAGTCGCTGGTTATGGATCGCGCTATTGCTGAGCCTGACCGCCTGGGTGGCGGTCGCTGGTGGTAATCACGCGCATATCCGTAGTGCAGAGCTGGTGTTGCGGGATGAAGTGTGGACACTGGATGCGGACATTGATATCCAGTTTGGCCGTGCGCTAGAAGAGGCGCTGAGTAAAGGCGTCGCACTGACTTTTTTATATGAGTTCCAGATTATCAAACCCCTCAAATACTGGTTTGACGACGAGGTGGTCACTGAGCGCCGCTCCGTGACGCTGAATTATCATGCGCTCACCAAACAATACCTGCTCAACTATCCGCAACAGCAAAAAGTGTTTGATAGCCTGGGTGAGGCCAGACGTGAGCTGGGCCTGATCCATGACTGGCGCCTCGTGCCGCATGCCACGCTTGAAAAGAATCAGCCCTACCAGGCCGCGCTCAAGATGCACCTGGATACCAGCAAACTGCCTAAAGCATTGCAACTGGATGCCCTGGGCGAAAGTGACTGGGAGCTGGTAACCCCCACGTTTAGCTGGTGGGTGAAGGAAACACTGCGCTAACGTTATGCGTTATGTCCTGATTTTGTCGATTGCGCTGGCAGCAGCCCTGCTTTATCTGCTGTCGCTGGCCAGTGCCAATACCGCTATCAGCGGTGATTACTACCTGGTGTTACTCTATATCAATGCTGGTCTGGCTTTGTTATTGCTGGGTGTGATTGCTTACCAGCTACGCCATCTTTACCGCACTACCAAAACCAAACAGGTCGGCAGCAAACTCAACTTCAGGTTGTTAGTGACCTTTGCGCTGATGGCGCTCATCCCCGGCATGATCGTCTACCTGGTATCGGTAAACTTTCTTTCACGTTCGATTGAGTCCTGGTTTAACGTTAAGGTGGAGTCTGCACTGGATGGCGGCCTGAATTTGGGCCAGCGGGCACTGGATATCATGTTGGGGGATGTGAAAGAAAAAGCGCAAAGCATGGCGGTGTCTCTATCGCTGCAGCCTGCGCGCTCCCATTACAGCCAGATCAATGATTTGCGGGAGAAAGCAGGCATCCAGGATGCCGCTTTACTCAGTGCACAAGGCGCCATTCTGGCCGTGAGCAGTTCTGATCCCAGCAGCTTCTTACCTGAGCTGCCTTCGGTGCCGCAGTTACGCCAGGCTCGGAGTGGCGTCTACGGAAAAATTGAGCCCATCCCAGGCAAAGGCCTGTATATGCGGGTGCTGACGCCAGTGGAGCCTTTGGGAATTACTGGCGAACTGCGTATTTTGCAATTGATGCAACCTGTACCAAAAGCACTCTCGAACACTGCAGAATCGGTACAGGACGTCTATCGCGAGTACCAAACCCTGTCTTATAGCCGTCAGTCTTTGAAAGATATTTTCATGCTGACGCTGACCATGATTCTGTTGCTATCCATGCTGGGCGCCTTGACCATCGCGTTTGCCCTCAGCCGTCGCATGGCGCAACCGCTCACCGTACTGGCGGAGGGGACGCGCCTGATTGCCAGCGGTGATTACTCACAACAACTGCCTTCGTTTGGTAAAGACGAGCTCAGTGTGCTGGTGAAGTCGTTTAATAGCATGACGCGGCAGTTGCAGGAAGCGAAAAATGCCTCCGAGCAAAGCCGCCAGCACGTAGAGTCGGCACGTGCCTATCTGGAGGCGATTCTGTCGCATTTGAGCTCAGGCGTGATGACCATTAATGAGCGTGCAGAACTACGCGTGTATAACCTGGCGGCCACCAATATCCTGGGTATTTCGCTGGTCGGGTTTAAAAACAAGATTTTTACCGAAGTGGCTGCTGAAAACAGCTATCTCAGCCCGTTCACCGAGCTGGTGATGCAGCACTACGAAGATACCTTGCAGTTTGACCATCATGAGCGGCACCTGACCAGCCAAATTGACATTGAAGGCGTGCATGGTACGCAGATACTGATGTTACGGGTGACGCGCTTGCCGGAAGGTGCAGGGCACGGTCTGGTGGTGGTGTTTGATGATGTGACCGCCATGGCGCAGGCGCAGCGTGATGCAGCCTGGGCGGAAGTGGCCAGGCGCTTGGCGCACGAGATTAAAAACCCGCTGACACCGATACAACTCTCGGCCGAGCGTTTGCAGCTGAAATTGCAAGACAAGCTGGATAGCAAAGATGCAGAAATGCTGTTTAAGTCGACCGATACCATCGTCAACCAGGTGCAGGCCATGAAGAACATGGTCAACGAGTTTAGTGAATACGCCAGAACGCCGGCAGTGCAGTTGGTTAAACTGGATTTAAATGCTTTAATTCGTGATGTCAGCCGCCTGTATAACGCTTCGGCAGTCAAGTTGGTATTGACGTTGCATGAGCAACTGCCAGAGATACATGCCGATGCGACTATGATGCGGCAAATTTTGCATAACCTGCTGCAAAATGCACAGGATGCCCTGACACAAGTGAGTGAACCGCACATTGTTATCTTGACCGATTATGATGGCGAGCGTATAAAATTAACCGTGACCGATAACGGCAGTGGTTTTCCGACCGATGTGATGGCCAGGGTGTTCGAGCCCTATGTCACCACCAAGTCCCACGGGACAGGATTAGGATTAGCCATTGTGAAAAAAATGATAGAAGAGCAGCGTGGACAGATTCGCATAGACAATCTGCCACAAGGGGGCGCCAGCGTCACCATCAGCTTGCCGGTAGATAAACAACAACAGCGTCGGCGCGTTGAGCGCATCGTGTAAGGAAGTACCATGGCTTCACGTAATATTTTGGTGGTCGATGACGAAATAGGCATCAGGGAGTTATTGAGCGACATCTTGCGAGATGAAGGGCATGTCGTGCGCTTGGCAGAGAACGCACAGATTGCGAGGGACGAACGTCTCAAGCTACGCCCGGATCTGGTCTTGCTGGACATCTGGATGCCAGATTGCGACGGTATTAGCCTGCTTAAGGAATGGGCCAATGCCGGATTGCTGACCATGCCGGTCATTATGATGTCCGGCCATGGCACCATTGATACCGCAGTTGAGGCGACGCGCCTCGGGGCATTTGATTTTCTTGAAAAACCCATCGCGTTGCAAAAGCTGCTCAAAACCGTGGGCGCAGCCATTAAACACACCGAGCATCTCGCGCACACTGAAATCAACCTGTCCAGCTTTGGCAAAAGCGCGGTGATTCAGGAGCTCAAGCAGCGTCTTGAGCAACTGGCACGGCATAAAAATACCTTGTTCCTGATTGGTAAAAAAGGCGGTAGTGTGCCTTTATGTGCCAAGTTCCTGCGCCCGCACAACACGCCGTGGGTGGCGCTCACCGAGTATGAGAAGTTAGTCACTGCGCCGATGGAAATCCTGGAGCAGGCACGCGAAGGTGTGGTGTTTGTCGATGAAGTCACCAGGCTGGGCAAAACTGAACAAAAAGGCCTGAGCTTACTGATTAATAAGTCTGAGAAATATGGCGTACGCGTGATTTGTGCCAGTGAGCATGGTTTGCCGCAACTGATTGAAAAAGCCATGCTGGAGCAGTCTTTATTGCAAACCCTGGCCGGTGCTGCGGTGAAAGTGCCATGTCTGGATGAACACAAGGAAGATATTCCTGACCTGGTGAGTGCCATGGCGACCTTGATGGTGGAAGCCAGCAAGATTGACTATAAATCGTTTGATGTCGCGGCCCTGAATGCCTTGCGCAATGCTGACTGGCCGGGTGACCTGGATGAGCTGGAGTCTGTGGTGCAGAACCTGTTGATGACCAGCCTGGCCGATACCATCACACAAACCGATGTGCAGCGTGTGCTGGCCAATTTTCAGGGTCAGGCTAGTGAGTCCGCCGAGCAGCATATGCCGCTCAATCTTGATCAGCCCTTGCGTGAAGCACGTGATGAGTTCGAGCGTTTTTACTTTCAGTACCACATGCGTCTGGTGAAAAATAATATGAGCCGTTTGTCTGAAATATCCGGCCTGGAGCGTACACATTTATATCGTAAACTCAAGCAGCTGGGGATTAAAATCAAAGGCTAGCCTGATTTGCAAGCAAACAAAAAGCCGGTGCAATTGCCCGGCTTTTTTGCTATCTATGTGGCAGATTATTTGTTACGGTTATCCAGGCTGCAAGCCGTTTCAGGGTAAATGCTCAGCAGCCACATGCCACCGGCAATGCCCATATAGGCGAAGAAGGCGTCCAGTGAAGCCTGGGCCAGAATCACGGCCATGAACGCGGCCAGCACGCCCAGTACACGCGCTGACAAACGGGTCTTAAAGCCGATGATCAATAACAGGCCAAACACAAATTGAATTAGGATCAGCAAGGGGGCGAACACCGCTGGCAACCCAAACTGGCCCAGGGTCATCTGATATTGCAGGTAGCCATCAGGTGTATTCAGAATAGCCATCAACTTTAAAATCACCACCCCAAAAAATACCAGCCCCAGCAAAATTCTGGCCGCTGCGGTTTGAAAACGACACATAGCTTTTCCTCAAATCCTGTTTTTAATAAAGGACGTATGATGCCTGCGGCTAACTACAATTGCAATACAGGTACAATTGCGATATTTGATCCGGAGTGGCGATGGCCGTGCAACGTATTCAGCTCAGTATCCATCGACTGGATATACATCATCCCTTGTGGGCGCAATGCCGACATATCCGGCAGATGGTATTCATAGATGAGCAACACGTGCCGGTGGACTTGGAATGGGATGCCGCTGATGCAACTGCGATTCATTTGCTGGCATGCCAGGGTGATCAATCCTTGGCATGTGCCCGAGTCTTGCCTGACGGGCATATTGGCCGCATGGCCGTGCTCGCAGCGTGGCGTGGAAAAGGTGTAGGGGAGGCCTTGTTGCTGCAGGCCATACAGGTTTGCCAGCAGTTGGAAGTCAGTCATGCTCGACTGTCGGCACAAATGCATGCAGTCGGTTTTTATCAGCAAGTGGGCTTTGAGGTGTGCAGTGAGCCTTACAGTGATGCCGATATATTGCATATAGATATGCAACTTGAACTGGTATAATTACGGCTTAAGTTTTTCTCCAACTTGCAGACATAAAAGGAATTCTCATGTCAAAAATCGTATTTAAAGCCGGTGAAGCGACCGTGTTTTCTGAAGGTAAAGACGTTACTGCCGCCATGCCGGAAATCTTGATCGGTTCTGTCGATGGCCCAGTGGGCGCTGCATTTGCCAACATGATGGCGCAGACCAAAGGTCACACGGCCATGTTCGCTGTGCGTGATATTAACCAGATGGTACGCCCAGCGACCATGATGGTGCCAAAAGTAACTTTGAAAGACTCACTGAACATTGAATTGTTCGGCGGCGTGGTGCAAGCAGGTGTAGCTGATGGCATTACGGATGCCGTGATCGAGGGTATTATCCCTAAAGAGCTGGTGAACGATCTGTGCATCGTGGCATTGCTGTGGGTGGATCCGGGCTGTGCCAAAGAAGCGAACCTGGACAAGGCTGATCTGTACAAAAACAACTACGAAGCGATCAAGCTGGCATTGAAGCGTGCTTTGAACGACGAGCCTAGTATTGATGAACTGATTGCTAACCGTCACAAAATCAGACACTGTATGTGGGAAGACAGCTGGGATCAAAAGTAATCCTGCTTTTTTCTGCCTAACCCCGCAATTGCGGGGTTTTTGTTATGTGGACTTAAAACAATGAAGTATTTAATTAAACGGTATCTGGCGGTGGTATATGAAGCGCTATTGCTGTTGGCGTTAGCGCTGGCACTGACAGCCGCCTATGTCATGTTGCTGGGGGACGCCAGTCATGGCTGGAAAAGGCTGGGCTTACAGGCCTTGCTGTGGTTGGTGATGGGGGCTTATTTTGTGCGTTGCTGGGTGGTAACCGGACAAACCCTGGCTAGTCAGACCTGGAAGTTGAAGGTGGTTGATCAGCACGGGCAGTTGCTCGATGTGCAGCAAGCGGTGATGCGTTATGTGTTGGCCGGCGTGTTGCTATTACCTGCCGGGTTGACCTTGTGGTGGGCATTGCTGGACCGCGAACAACAGTTTTTGCATGACCGCCTGTTAGGCTCACGTATTATTGTATTGCCGCCGGTTTAGGCCTTGGTATTATCGTCGCTCAACGTAGTAAAGCATGCCGAGCCCAGCCGCTAAAAAGAGCAGCGTGGGACTGATGGCGCTGACCAGTGGTGACCAGTCGTTGAGCACGCCAAGATGCACAAACACGCGGTTCATGATCTGATAGACCACACCCAGGAATATGCCAGCAAAGATTTTGGCACTGATGCCACCAGCCCGCTGCTGCAAAAAGCCAAATGGCAGTGCCAGCACGACCATGACCAGGCAGGCCAATGGATACACCAGTTTGGACCAGAGTGCGACCTGGTAGCGGGTGCTACGTTGCCCGTTTTGATGCAGGTATTGGATAAAGCTGTACAGGTTCCAGGCCGACATTTTCTCTGGCAGCACGAGCAGTACATTGAGTAACTCTGGCCGGATCAGCGACTCCCATTTCGTCTGCTTGAAAAACTGCGAGGTGACGGAATTGTTTTGTGCCGATTTGCTGGTGTGCATTTTGGTTTGTGTCACATTCGACAGCACCCAGTGATCATCTTCAAAGTAGCCTTTGTCGGCGTGGCTGATATTACGCAAGCGGAATTGTGCGTCAAAATCATAAATACGAATATCCACCAGGCTGGTGTCAGGCATGACAGTGGCAACATTGACAAAACTGCTGCCATCCTTGATCCATAAACCGGACTGGAAATCCTGCGCCACCACCGAGTCGGTGGCCTGGATACGGATGCGTTGCGCCATTTTTTCGCTGATTGGCGCAATGATTTCACCAATCAAAAAAGTGATGAGTGCAAATACCAGCCCAATGCTTAAGAGCATTTTGGCAATCATTTGCAAAGAAATGCCACTGGTACGCATCACGATCAGTTCTGAACTCGAGGCCATGGCACCCAGGGTATAGACTATCCCTAAGAGCACAGCCACGGGCGCGACTTCATAAATGTGCCCGGGGATGCTCAGGCCGACATAAATCAGCATGCTGTTAATGCCGTAGTGCCCACGGCCAAGGCTATCAAGCTCTTGCAGCAGGTCAAAGAAAGAGAACATGGCGAGCAAACCCAGCAACACCAGCATGATGTTGAAGCTGATTTCTTTCCAGAAGTAACGATTGAGGATAGTCAGCGTCATGTTGTTGCGCGTTTGGCCCGGCGTTTAAACCAGTCAGGAATTAATGGCTTGAGGTGCTTGCGGCGATAGTAGAGATACCAGCCAAGCAGGGCGAAGCTGAAGTGCACAGGCCACAAACCGATGAGAACGGAGATTTTCCCCTGGGTGATCCAGGCCTGGAAGATACTCAGCATATTGTTGTAGATAATGAATATCAGGATGGCAAACATGATATTCAGCGAGCGCCCGGCGCGTGGGTCGACAAAGCTGAGCGGGATAGCCAGCAATACCATGACAATGGTTGAAATGGGCATCGCCAGCCGCCAGTGCAGTTCTGCATGGTCAGCTGCAGTCGCACCGCTAATCAGCGATTGGGTGGACCTGGTTTGCGCTGTGCTGGATGACGGTGCGGTTTCCTTGGTTTCTACACGGATGTCGTAGCGCTCAAACTCGGTAGTCATTACCTCTAGCGTATTGGGCGTAATTTCGTAACGCCTGCCGTGCTCCATGCGTAAGAAATTATCACCATTGGGCGCCTTATAGCGACTGCCACTATTGGCCGTGATAATGCCGGTTTTGCCATTTTGCTTGGATTGTACAAAGATGTTTTTGACCTCGTAGCCCAGCTTATCGAAGCTCTCGATAAAATAGATGCGTTCGCCATTGTTGGACTCTTTGAAGCTGCCTGGACTGATCGAAGATAACTCGTCCCGTTTTTTTAGCTGTGCACGATAGCTGTCTGCTTTATCGTTGGCCCAGGGGACAATCACCAGGCTAAACGCGCTGATGATCAGCACCAGGGGGGCAATGAAACGCAAAATTGGCAGTACCCATTGACGCAAACTCAGCCCGGCGTTCATCCAGATCACCATTTCAGAGTCACGGTGCCAACGTGTCAGGGTCAGCAGTGCGGCCAAGAAAATGGCGAGCGACAGCATCATGGGCATAAATTGCACCAGGCTAAAGGTCAGGATAGTGCCGATGGCATCATTGGGTAAAATGCCCCTGGAAACCTGGCGCACGATGTTACCGGCGCGTTGCGCCACGACAATACCCAGGATAATCAGGAAAATGGCAGACGCTGAGGACATCAGCTCTGCGGACAATGCACGTTTGAATATTTTCAATTTAAATGCACCGCTTTGAAATCAGCATAAAACACTAGATAATACAACCATTACTCAGGCAAATTGCATGGAATCACAAAGGATAAAGATGGAATTTAGCATAAAAAGCGCTGCCCCGGAAAAATTGCGTACGGATTGTTTGCTGGTCGGCATTTATGAAGGTCGAAAACTGACGGATTTGGCTAAAGCGCTGGATACGGTGAGCGAAAAGGCCATTGCAACCGCACTGAAATCCGGCGATATGGAAGGTAAAACCGGTAGCACCCTGTTATTGCGTCAGCTTTCTGGCGTGGAGGCACCGAGAGTCATGCTGGTCGGCTTGGGTAAGGCGGACGATGCGAGTCTGAAAGGCTTGCGTAACAGCTTCCGTGCAGCAGTGAAAGCATTGCCTGCTGGCGTCGAGAGTGTGGCGACAGATTTTGCCAGCCTGAGTATCAAAAAAATAACCGTGCAGCAAAAAGCGGCTGCTTTGGCAGAAGTTGTGTTGGATGCCACTTATAAAGTAAATGCGGTGAAAGAGAAGTCTGTTGAGCCGCATCCACTTAAACACGTGATCTTACTGGCGGAAAAAGCTGATCAGGCGTCCGTCGAAGCGGGTGTCAGCCAGGGGCATAGTTTGGGACAAGGCGTGGCATTGGCCAAAGACCTGGGCAATTTGCCGCCGAATATCTGCACGCCGAGCTATCTGGGCAAGCAGGCTGAGAAACTGGCCAAAGAATATGGCTTTAAAGTAGAGGTGCTGGATCAGGCCGCGATTGAAAAGCTCAATATGGGTTCTTTCCTGGGCGTGACCCGAGGCAGTGAAGAGCCGCCACGCTTTATTGTGTTGCAGCATCTGCATGGCAAGAAATCGCAAAAACCAGTGGTGCTGGTAGGCAAGGGCATTACGTTTGATACCGGTGGCATTTCACTGAAGCCGGGTGCTGACATGGATGAAATGAAGTATGACATGTGCGGTGCTGCTTCTGTGCTGGGTGTGTTTAAGGCCTTGGGCGAGTTGAAGCTGCCACTGAATGTGGTGGGCTTGATTCCGACTTGTGAAAACATGCCGAGTGGCCGGGCGACTAAGCCAGGGGATGTATTAACCAGTATGTCTGGCCAGACCATTGAAGTGCTGAATACCGATGCAGAAGGCCGTTTGATTTTGTGTGACGCGCTGACTTACGCCGAGCGTTTTGAGCCAGCGGCAGTGATTGATATTGCCACCTTGACCGGTGCCTGCGTCATTGCGTTGGGGCACCATGTCAGTGGTTTGTTTGCCAATAATGACGCCTTAGCCAAAGCCTTGCTGGCTGCTGGCGAGCAAGCAAATGACCGCGCCTGGCAAATGCCATTATGGGACGATTACCAAGGTCAGCTGGACAGCAATTTTGCCGATATCGCCAACATTGGTGGTCGTGCTGGGGGCAGTATTACTGCCGCTTGCTTCTTGTCACGCTTTGCCAAGAAATATGACTGGGCGCACCTGGATATCGCAGGCACGGCCTGGAAATCTGGCAAAGAAAAAGGTGGCACGGGCCGTCCAGTGCCATTGCTAGTGACTTATTTGCTGGAACAAGCCGCCAAATAAGCGCGTCATGACCAAAATTCGTTTTTACACTGATGTCACTGACCCGCCAGCGTTGATACAGCATCTGGTGAGTCAGGCATTGTCACGACAACGTCGTGTGACCATTTATGTGCCAGACCGTGAACAGGCACAAAGGCTGGGTGATCAGCTGTGGCAGCAAGGAGCGGACAGCTTTTTGCCAAATGCATTGGCTGATGCCGAGAATGCCGCGCTGACGCCAGTGCAATTGGCCTGGCAGCCGGAGCAGATTCGTCAGGATGATTTGCTGTTTAATTGCCAGGCAGAGTTGCCTAAATTTTTCAGTCGCTTTCGGCATGTGTTCGAGTTGATCAGTACCGAAGAGGCTGACAAAATTGCCGGGCGGCAACGTTGGGCATTTTATCGTGACCGTGGTTACGAGATTCAGCACATGAATAAGCAAACGCAATAACAAGCCTTGCAAAGGGGATGGTGTGGATATTTCAGAAATTCCGGTATTAACCAAAGTCGTTCAGAAAACGGCGGCACCGGCTATCGAGATGGATGAATTGGTTGCGCAGCTTAAACAGGCGTTGTTGCCGGAAATCACCCAACTGGTGACGGCACAACTGGCTGACAAGAGCACGGATACTTTTGCTGCCGGGCAGCAGTCTCTTGCCGATTATGCCAACACACTGCAACAAGAGGTGCTGGCGAAGGCACAATCGCAGGTCGGTGATAGCATTCAGGCGATAGAACAAGCCTTCCGTGAGGCGATGGGCAATGTCAGCAAGCAGCAGTTGCAGGCATTTGAAGAGCAAGTGACGCAATTGACTGAAACGCAGCAAACGCAGATACAGTCGAGTGAGCAATCGTTTCAGGCCACACTGGAAAGCAATCTCCAACAACAATTGCAAGCGGTCGAGGAAAAGCTGTCGCAGTTAGGGCAAACCCAGCAGCAATTGCTGGCGGCCACCGAACAAACCGTGCGTGACACGGTGGATAAAGCCAGTCAGCAATGGTTGGGTCAGACGCTGTCCCCGCTGGTAGATGCGCAGCAGGCGCAAATGGAGAGTCGCCTGCAATCCTTGCGTGAACAACTCGAACAAGGCCTGGTCGAGCATTTGCAACAATTGCAAGAAACGAATAAACAAACCTTGTCTGATAGCCAGGCATCGGCTGCCACCACGCTGGTTGCAGACTACAAGCAGTCGCTGCAAGAGGCGTTTACCGAGTTGAATGCAGCCCAAATGGCTGAGTTTAAACAGGGTATGCAAACTGAGCTTGCTGCATCAGAGCCGGTTTTGCAGGAGAAAGTAGCTGCACTGGTCGCAACGGCGGTGGCGACACAACTGCAGGAAATGGAGGCTGAAATGAACAAACGCCTCAAGTCACGTATTCTGGAAGTATTACAGGGCATCAAGTTTGTGATGCCCACGATTTAACTTATGCGTTGGTCAGTGTCAACATGACCGGTGTATGATCGCTGGGGCGCTCCAGTTTACGCGGTGCCTTGTCTATCACACAGCTCTGGCACAGGGCTTGTAAGGCATCACTGACCAGAATATGGTCTATGCGCATGCCCATGTTGCGGCGGAAGGCGGCCATCCGGTAATCCCACCAGCTAAATTGCCCGGCTTCGTCGTTAAACAGGCGAAAGCTATCGTGTAATCCCAGCGCTAATAACTGCTGAAACGCGTCCCGTTCTGGCTGGCTCACCAGCACTTGCCCTTCCCAGGCAACCGGGTCATGGCAATCTCTATCATCCGGTGCAATATTGTAATCCCCCAACAAGGCGAGTTTTTCGTGTTGCTTTAACTCATCCGTGACCCAGTTCTGCAAGGCGGCCAGCCAGTTGAGCTTGTATTGATATTTATCTGAATCCAGCGCCTGGCCATTGACCACATACGCGCAAATCACACGCACACCTTGTATCGTGGCAGCAATAATGCGCTTTTGCTCATCGGCAAAATTTGGCAGGTCAAGGTGCACATCGTTGAGTGGATGCGGGCTGATAATCGCCACGCCATTGTAGGTTTTCTGACCATTATGGACCGCGTTAAACCCGGCTTCTTGCAAGGCGGCATAAGGAAACTTGCTGTCCTCCTGCTTGGTTTCCTGCAGGCACAATACATCCGGCTGGTTGGCGGCCAGCCAGTCCAGCACATGTGGCAAGCGTACAGTCAGTGAGTTGACGTTCCAGGTAGCCAGTTTCAACAATATTCTCCATAAATGATTTGGCGAAAGGCGCTGTATGCGCCTGAGGTTCACACGCATTTTACACGACTCTTTTAACCATGCCGTCAATCACCACACCGTGGCTGATGACCATGTTGATTGCGTGATCTGCCACATATCAGACAAATGGCGTATTTTTCAATCACGTACTCCCCGTTACAGTGACGTTTGCATGATTTGATAGCGGGAGCAAAAAATGAACAGCAGCAAAGGGAACCGCGCAGGTTTCTCCAGAAGTGAGTGGTGGCTGGTGGTGGCTATTGTGCTAGTGGCGATAAGCCTGCGGCCGGGAATTGTTTCCATGGGACCTGCCTTGCCTGCCATCATAGAGACATTTCAATTGAGCCATGCAGTGGCCTCGATGATGACGGCGATTCCTGATCTATTAATGGGGGCGTTGGCTTTACCTACACCGTGGCTGGTGCGCCGGTTTGGCGTTAATAAAGTGTTGATGGTGGCTTTGAGTGTGCTGAGTATTTCAATGTTAGTGCGCGCTTACTCTTGTGGCAGTGTCTTATTATTAGGAGCCACGGTCGGGGTGGGTGCCGGTATTGCGGTGGCAGGCGCCATGTTTGCAGGCATCGTCAAAGCCAGCTTTGCCAATCGAGCAGCGTTAATCATGGGCATTTATGCGACTGCTTTGTCATTGGGTAGCACCTTGTCGGCCGGGCTGACTGGCTGGATATTGCAGTTTGCAGGCTGGCGCCTGGCAACCGGGGTTTGGGCGGCATTCGCGGCCATTGCCATCGTTGCCTGGTGGCTCGTGATTCGAAAATCCGTCACGACGCGGCAGGTAAGTGAGCCATTAGCTATAGAGGCCGTCGCACCACGCTTGCCTTTGCGCACCCCTGTTGCCTGGATGATTGCCTTGTTTTTTGCCTGCGTTAATTTCCTGTTTTACGCCATCCTCACCTGGACTGCAGCCAGGTACCAGGAGGCTGGCATGCCTGCCGCAGAGGCAGGGGCGGTGCTGGCCAGTTTTACCTTTTGCTTCATGCTGGCTAGCCCGGTGGTTGGCATGTATAGCCGCCAACTTGACAGGCGTGGCTGGCTTGCGGGATGCTCGCTGCTATCTACCATTGGGCTGGCAGGCATGGCTACGCCTGGTGCTTGGCCGTGGCTTTGGGTGCCTTTGACCGCGTTTGGCCTCGGCGGAGCATTTACGCTGGCCATGACCTTACCGCTGGATCACACGCATAGTCCGGATGCGGCCAATCGCTGGAATGCGTTCGTATTAACGGTTGGTTATTTGATCGCTGCCTGTGGCCCTTTTATTGTTGGGTATATGCGTGATGTGAGTGGTCACTTCGATAGTGGTTTTCTGTTGCTATGCCTGGTGTCGTGTGTGATGCTATTGCTTTCATTTACTCTCAAGCCCGGTCACGCGTGAGACCACTTATCTTCATCACGCCATCATGCTTTAGCATGGGCCTTTGCTGGGGCTGAAATAACATAGTTGTCAATTCGATTGATACAGCTATAAATTGTTGTCTGTTTGCTTAATGTGATCGGCCCGTCGTACGGTATAAACATAGTTGGATAAGATTGGCTGCCTTCGGCCAATCTCATGTTTCTTTCACGTTGTTCGGATATTCATGAAGCGCGGATTTACTCTTACATTATGCAAATGTCTGCTGGCATGGTTGTGCCTGGCGCTTGCTACTGTTGCCGTTGCATCCGAGCATATCAAGCTACAACTCAAGTGGCGTCACCAGTTTCAGTTTGCAGGGTATTACGCTGCCCAGCAACAAGGCTATTACCGTGATGAAGGCCTGGATGTCGAGATTATTGAGGGCAGCAAGGATAAGCCGCCTTTAAAGCAAGTCTTGTCTGGCCAGGCAGATTACTCGATTGGTGATTCCGAAATCCTGGTTTCCCGTATTTCTGGTAAACCTCTGGTCGCGCTGGCCGCCGTTTTTCAGCATTCCCCTTATGTGCTGCTCAGCTTGAATGAAAGCGGCATATACCAACCTGAAGACTTGATCGGCAAACGTATCATGATGTCAGGCGATCAAGGTGGTTTGCAGTTTAAAGCCATGCTGCTCAAACAAAATATTGATATCAGGCAGATGACTATCTTGCCGCATAGCTGGCATTTGCAAGACCTCATTGAGGGCAAGGTTGATGTGATTTCAGCCTATGCCATGGATGAGCCAGTGCAATTGCAACAGATGGGGTACTCGCCCGCCATCATTAGCAATCAGGGCTATGGGGTGGATTTTTACGGTGATATTTTATTCACGACCGAGCGTGAACTGGCTATGCATCCCGAGCGCGTAGAAGCTTTTTTGCGAGCCACAAAAAAAGGCTGGGCATACGCATTCAATCACAAAGAGGCGATGGTCGCGCAAATTGCCAGATTGCCCGGGGTGTCAAAACGAGGCATCACCAAGCAAACGCTGATGCAGGAAGCCAGTTTAATGGTGCCGTATGTGTTATCAGAAGTGGTCCCCTGGGGGCATATGAATGAAGATCGTTGGGATGCGATTGCCAGCACGTTTGCCGAGCTGGGGCTGATTCCTGCGCAATACAATCTGAAAGGCTTTGTTTATCAGGGGGATGTGTTGGTGAAGCGTCCCTATATGCTCTGGCTCACGCGCGGTGTAGCCATTCTGTTACTGGTATTAGGCGTCACTTTTTTGTGGAACTTGCAGATCAGGCGACAGGTGGTTCTGCGTACCCAGGCACTGCAAAATGAAATTGATCGCCGTACCCAGGCCGAGTATCTGCTCAAAGTGGCTGGTAGTGTGGCGAAAATCGGTGGCTGGGTGATAGACCTTAAAACCAACCTGATTCATTGGTCAGACGAGGTGGCCATTTTGCATGAAATGCCGCCAGGTTACTCGCCGACCGTTGAGGAGGGCTTGAGCATGTTTGTGCCTGAATACCAGGCACTGATGTGTAGCGCGATTCGACAGTGTGTCGATGAAGGCGTCCCTTATGACCTGGAGATGGAAAAGATCACTGCCAATGGTCGTCGCTTTTGGGTACGTGCCATGGGGCGGCCGGTGCGCGACGGCGAAGGTAAGATTGTCAAACTGCAAGGCTCACTGCAAGACATCACCGCGCACAAACAACTCGCAGCCATCAAACAGGGGCAGGACAGAATTCAGGCCATGATGCTGGCTGATGTGGCGTTGCCAGATATTTTGCATGCGGCTGTATTGTTAATTGAACAGCAGTTTGCGGATGTCAGTTGTGCGATGCTGTTGCTGGATAAAGAAGGCCAGCATTTGCGCCACACGGCTTCTGCCAGGCTGCCGGCCGCGTATGCAAAAGCCATTGATGGGATCGAATTAGGGGCTTGCGGCATTGCTGCGCTCACAGAAGGTCGCGTAATTGCCGAAGACATCAGCACACACCCGTTATGGCAGCAATGCTGCGAACTGGCGATTACCCATGGGTTGCGCGCCTGTTGGACCATGCCTATTTTGTCGCGCAGCCGTCGTGTGCTGGGCGTGTTGGCCATGTATCGCCAGCAGCGACATAGCCCACCAGTGGCTGAGCTGGACTTTATCGACAGCTACGCCCAAATTCTCGGGCTGGCGATTGAACGTGAGCAGTCAGACGAGCAGCTACATTTATTGCGAAATGGTGTCTCCAGGCTCAATGACATTGTGATGATTACCGAATCGCCGCTGCATGCGCCCATGCAGCAAAAAATCGTTTTTTTAAATGAGGCATTTATCCGCATTACCGGCCGCTCAGTGGATTTGCTAGGCGGCATTTCCCCCTTTGAGTTGTTTCAGGAGGCGACGCCAGGGCGTGAACTTGAGCGGATCAAAGATGCCTTTCAGCACATGCGCCCGGTCAAAACCGAGGTGGTGACCGTGAATCAGGACGGTGTCGGTATTTCACTTGAAATGGATGCGCTGCCATTGCTGGATAAAGGCGGCCTGGTCACGCATTGGGTGGCGGTGCTCAGGGATGTTACCGAGCGAAAACAGGCCGATGCGCAAATCCGCCAGCTGGCTTATTACGACACCATGACCGGCTTGCCCAACCGTATGCTGTTACAGGAAAAACTGGCTTCGCATGTGCGCAAAGCCATGCGCAAGGAAACGGGCGGCGCTTTGTTGTTTATCGATATCGACAACTTTAAAACGCTCAATGATACGCACGGCCATGATGTGGGTGATGCCTTGCTGGTCGAAGTGGCCAAGCGCATCAGGCAATCGGTGCGACGCCTGGATACCGTGAGCCGCTTGGGCGGAGATGAATTTGTAGTTGTGCTGGATAGTTTGCATCATGATGCCGTGCAGGCAGAGAAGCAGGCCAGACGTGTGTGTGAAAAGATTGTGGCAGCCTTTAAAAAACCGTTTAACCTCAGGCATTACCAGCATTACACCACGCCCAGCATCGGTGTAGTGCTGTTTGACCCGGAACACATGAGCCAAACGGACGAACTGCTGCGCCGGGCAGACATGGCCATGTATAAAGCCAAAGAAGCCGGACGTAATGGCTATCAGTTTTTTGATACCCAAATGGAAACCGAACTGCGTCAACGCGCCGCGCTGGAGGCCGATTTGCACACAGCGATAGAGAAGCAGGAATTCATTCTGCATTTTCAGCCGCAATACAATCAGAAACACGATATCGTCGGCGCTGAAGCGCTGGTGCGCTGGGAACACCCTGACCACGGTGTCATTATGCCCGGGCAATTTATCAGTCTGGCAGAAAATACCGGCCAGATTGTAGAGCTAGGCCGCTGGGTGTTGCAGGAAGCCTGTGGCATGTTGCAGCGTTGGGCAGGCCATCCACAATTACGTCACCTGGTGCTTTCGGTCAATGTCAGCCCCAAGCAATATTTGCAGCCTGACTTTGTGACAGAGGTGCAGCATATGCTCGCTGAAACAGGCATAGACCCCGGCAATCTCAAACTGGAGCTGACAGAAAGCATGCTGGTGGATAATGTCGAGGACATCATTGCCAAAATGGCTGCCCTCAAGCAACTCGGTGTCTGCTTCTCGCTGGATGATTTTGGCACGGGGTATTCTTCGCTGTCTTACCTGAAGCGCTTGCCGTTTGACCAACTGAAAATTGACCAGTCCTTTGTGCGCGATATGCTCAATGGCCATGACCATGAAAGCATCGTCAATGCCATCATTTCTCTGGCGCAAAGCTTGCAGTTGGAAATCCTGGCCGAAGGCGTCGAAACTGAAGCACAACTCAATGTGCTTAAGGACCTGGATTGTGAAATTTTCCAGGGCTATTATTTCACCAGGCCTTTGGCCTTGGATGCGTTTGAAGCCTGGGTTGCCCAGCCGCCACTGTCTGCCAAGCATCAAGCTGTTTTACAGGCGAGTTAAACTTGGCGCGATCTCAGCTCGGCTGGTATAAAACAAACACCCCCTGAAACGTTGACGTGATTCTGGATTCGCACACAATGTGCGCATTGATGATCAGTTTTGCTCGCCCGCGCTGGCGATAACTCTCTAGAAATAACGGCCAGTCCTCCACCGATTGCAAGGTGGCAACACACTCGAAATCGCTATGTACTGGCAGCAAGAACTTGATTTCCTGCTGCTTGATCACCAGGCTGCCTGTTAGTCCAGCTTGCTGTATTTTATGTTGCAGCAATGACCAGGCGGTCGTAATCGAAATGGCGGCAATGCTGCCACCAAATACAATGTCCAGATGGTTTTTATTGAGTGCATACGAGCCACTTACTTGCAGTTCGCCATCCCCGATGTGTGTGATATGGATACCCAGATTCCGGGTTTGCGGGATCAGCTCAAACAATTTCTGTTCAAATGTCGCTTCAAGTATGGTCATTGAGCTTTCCTTATACATGCCTACATAGATCTGCCGATAGTAAATCTATTTCAAGGTAAGTGATATGTCTGGACGTGATGCTGAGAGGTTATACGAGGTCGCTCAATGACATAGGCAGTAAAAACAACAGGCATAACGCGACCTCAATCAAAACTGCAGTCAGAATCCCCTTGTTTGCCCTGCCTTTTGCAAACTCATAAATCCCCAATAAAGCCAGTATCATGCATGTAGCTATTAGCCCATAGACAAGGGCATCGCTGGTGGCGGATGGCGCTGCATTCCTCGCCAGAAAAAACATCAAGGCGATACCCGCATAGAGTGCCGCCGCTCTTCTGCTGACCAGTCCCGCAGTATTTGAAAAGCCGACTCCCCACGCGGCTAAAAGCCTGGTGGGGGCAAGCATCCATATGATGGCGAGTAGCAAAAATAAAGCAGCCGTGAATAGTGCAAGAGAGTGAAAAGATAAATGCATGATCAAGGCCTGTCTTTAGTCAGCTATTTTGTCGAGTATGTCCAACTTCATTTCTTGACGAATCCCTTTATCAACCAATGCTGTAGGTGCAAATCTCCGTAAAAAGCTTAATCGGCAAGCTAATTTCCCTGACGTGTATCGTATTTTAGGATGCTTGGCATTAGCTGCTTTCAATACCACTTTGGCAACCACTTTGGGATCATCCCCGTCTTCTACTGCCGATTTTAAGATCTTTGCCAGTGCTTTCCGGGCAACGTCATACGCTTCAATCTTGGTGTCGACTTCTGGGGCATTCGCTTCAAAATTGGTTTTAGTGTAAGCAGGTTCAATCACTGATACGCGGATTCCCCTGGTGCGCAGTTCATGGTCTAGCGATTCTGAGTAGCCTTCAATCGCGTGTTTGCTCGCCGCATAAGTCGCCATGTATGGTGCTGGGATTAAACCAAGAATAGAGCCTATATTGATGATGCGTCCTTGCCCTTGTTGCCGCATATAAGGGACAACGGCTCGTATTACACGCACAACGCCAAAAAAATTAGTTTCAAAAATACTTTTCGCCTGCTCTACCGAGCTCTCTTCAGCACCACCCGCTGCGACACCAAACCCGGCGTTATTCACCACCAGATCAATACGGCCTTCAGTCTGCATCACTTCCTTCAAGGCCGCGTGTATAGAGGCCTCACTATTCACGTCTAAGGCAATCATTTTGTAAGCGCGCTGGTTAGACTGCGCCCCTTTGCGACTGGTCCCGTATACTTTATAACCCGCGTTAGCCAGCATCTCCGCCGTCGCTGCGCCGATTCCCGATGAAGCGCCTGTCACAATCGCAACTTTACTTTTCATGTTATATCTCCTTGATTGATACTAAAAATTGGTCAAAACTGGCTTTAAATCAAGCTGACAACTACTTTTCCCTTGGCTCGACCGGCCTCTAAATAAGCGAGAGCCTCTGTGGTTTTGTCGAACGAAAAGACCTGATCGACCACGGGCTGAATATGCCCCGCATCAAGCAATTTGCCGATTTCAGACAGTTGCTGGCCATCTGGATGCACGAACATAAAGCTGTATTCAATGTCTCGTTTTTTTGCGAGCCTGATGATTTTGTGGCTGATTAAGCTAAAGATCAGTTTCATTAAAATCCCCATGCCCCTTTTGCTGGCAAAAGCCGCATCTGGCGGGCCAATTAACGAGATCACCCGGCTGTCGGGTTTGAGAGTTTGCAGTGACTTTTCAATGCCATCGCCTCTCACTGTCCCTAACACCACATCGTAACCACGTAGTAATTTTTCGAAGGCCTGCGTTTTGTAATCGATGACTTCATCCGCGCCCAGATGTCGCACTAATGCCACATTGTTTGTGCTTGTCGTCGTTGCCACTTTGGCACCCAAGTATTTGGCTAGCTGGATCGCGAATGTGCCGATCCCGCCGGAACCGGCCGGTATGAATACCTGCTGCCCGGGCTGAATATGCGCGCGCTCTTTAAGTGCTTGCCAGGCAGTGAGCCCTACCATGGGGATTGAGGCAGCCTGGATGAAATTTAGCTTTTCTGGTTTGATGGCTGCAGCGCTTTCAGGAACAACAGCATACTCAGCGAGGGATCCAGTGCCTAAATCAAAAATGCTGGCATAGACCGCATCCCCCGTTTTAAAGCGTGTCACACGGCTCCCAACCTCTACCACAACGCCAGCCAGGTCGCTGCCCATCACCGCAGGTAGCTTGAATTTAAGTATCGGCTTGAACGCGCCCTTGGGAATCATATAGTCAATCGGGTTTAAGCCTACCGCATGCACCTGAACCAGTATTTCGTCAGGTCGTATGTTGGGCTTTGCAATGTCAGCAAATGCCAGTTGATTAGATTTGCCGTAGCGTTTCAGGATAAGTGCTCTCATCGTGCTGTCCTTTTATGATGATTCTTTTTTAATGAATATGATGATCGTCATATTTTTAGCCAAAAAAACCTGATGTCACTATTTCAAATATGTTGCGGCGCATAGTGTTGAAGTGCCGCTTGTCGAAAGGCCTCAGCTAGTTCAGCATCATCAACCGCACGCGCCAGCATGAGCGTACCCACCATCGTGGATACCATCAGAAGCGCTTCAGCATGGGCATTGAAGTGACTAGAATTAGGTAATTGACCTTCGATTAAGTTGATCATTTCCTTCATTCGTTGAGTAGAGGCGGCCTTAACTTCAGGCACTTGTCTATGCATTTCAGAACCCAGTGCTGCGAAAGAACATCCCATGTCTATATTTGCAATGTGTTCATTAGATAAATAAGCATTCATTAATGCCCATAAGCGTTGCTCTTGTGGCGTTTTAGTGAACACTTGTTCGATAATGGCGATCGTCTCCGCCCCAGCCAAGCTTGCAGCTTCAGCCAGCATTTCATCTCTAGAGGCAAAATGCGCATAAAACCCGCCATGCGTCAGACCAGCCTCTTTCATAATATCGGCGACACCGGTGCCGCTATAGCCACTTCTACGTATTGCCTTGGCCGCCGTTTCTAAAATGCGCGCATGGCTCATTTCTTTGCGCGTGGCCTTATTTTTTTTCACAGACTGATTGCTCATGGCTCACATTTTATATGATGATCGTCATATTTTAAAGGTGTGATGGTTAAAATGTTATTGAAGGGGGAAGGAGAGTGGCCGTGGATAGGATAAGGTTACCCGGCGGTGCCAATAAGAAAGGCCTCTAAAATAGTTATTAGAGGCCTTAAGCGTAACAGGTTTGCTACGACTGAGCGGTATTAAGCTGCAAAATTCTTTGCTGCAAATTCCCAGTTCACCAGGTGGTTCAGGAATGTTTCGACAAATTTTGGACGCGCATTGCGGTGGTCGATGTAGTAAGCGTGTTCCCATACGTCGATGGTCAGCAATGCGGTGTCGCCAGTAGTCAGCGGGGTGCCAGCAGCACCCATGTTGACGATGTCAACAGAGCCGTCCGCTTTTTTCACCAGCCATGTCCAGCCAGAGCCAAAGTTACCAACGGCTGAAGTCTGGAAGGCTTTTTTGAACTCTTCGTATGAACCCCATTTGGCGTTAATGGCAGTCGCCAATGCACCGCTTGGTTCACCGCCACCGTTTGGAGACAGGCAGTTCCAGAAGAATGTGTGGTTCCAGACTTGGGCAGAGTTGTTGTAGATGCCAGCAGAAGACTTTTTGATGATGTCTTCCAAAGCAGCATTTTCAAACTCAGTGCCTTTGATCAGGTTGTTGAGGTTGGTCACGTATGCCTGGTGATGCTTGCTGTAGTGATAGTCAAAGGTTTCTTCTGACATGTGTGGGGCCAATGCATTTTTTGCAAATGGCAATGCTGGTAAGGCGTGTTCCATGGATGTTCCTTTTTTAGGTGTGTTGAAATGTAAGCCTGCTTTTGTAAGCTAAGACGATGTGACATTGGAGTCACGTGACTGGCAAAGGTTTACCAATTTAGTAGGGTTATTTTGCCATATTTTGCCATCTTGCAAAACCTTGGCTGTGTGATCGTGCATTAGATAAACGCTATTTTTTGCGCGCACGCGGGTGGGCGGCGTCATAAATTTTACTCAAATGTTGAAAGTCGAGGTGGGTGTAAACTTGTGTGGTGCTAATGTTGGCATGTCCCAGCATTTCTTGCACGGCACGCAAATCGCCACTGCTTTGCAAAACGTGACTGGCAAAACTGTGGCGCAACATGTGCGGGTGCACATGGTTATGCAGCCCTTGTTTAGTGACCCAGTGATTGATGCGAATTTGCACGGTGCGGGCGTGAATGCGGCGACCTTGCTGGCTGACGAATACGGCCATTTCTGTCGGTCGTTTGATGAGCCAAAGCGGCCGGATCGCCAGCCACGCTTTGAGCGCTGTGATCGCTTTGCTGCCCAAGGGGACTATACGGGTTTTGTTGCCTTTGCCAGTGACAGTGATCAGGCCTTCTGGCAAGTCCAGCCTGTCTAAGTTGAGGTCAACCAATTCGCTCAGGCGCAGGCCTGAGGAATAAAATAGCTCTAGCATGGCACGGTCGCGCACGGTAATCGCTTCGTCGCCTTCAATGTCGACCAGCTTGATGGTTTGCTCAATGGACAGCGCATGCGGTAAAGTTTTAGGCGCTTTGGGCGCACGCAAACCGATGACGGGGTTGGCCGGAAAGTGTTTGTGTAATACCAAATAGCGATAAAAACCACGCCAACTGGACAAGATGCGGGCGATGCTGCGGCCATGCATGCCTTGGCTATTGAGGCTGGCTATTTGGCGACGAATGTCTTGCGGGGTGAGTGACTGGAGCTTGTCTGCATGCTGTTGTAGCAAGCGCTCGATATCGCGCTGATAGTTGTTGCGCGTATGCTCGCTGAGTCCACGCTCAAAGTGCAGAAAGTCGAGGTAGTCGTCCAGCAACTCATGCATGGACACTACCTCTAGTGAGCGGGTCTACGCTGACAATTGCCGCAAGAAGATACCTCTTGGCGGAAACCTCAGCGGGGGCTTTCATATAATGTATCTGGCCAGTGAAGCGCTGACCAGCTCGCCGATCCGGTTGAGGAACAAGGTGCCCATGCCGGCATAAAAGCGGCTGCGTTGTTCGCTGGGGATTGCCATCAGGCCAAAAGTGACTTCCTGATAGCGCATGGGAATTACTGCCAGTGAGGCTGGTGATTCTGTAAACCAGCCGGCGATATCCATGGTTGGCAAGGTGCCACAATAGGGTTGGCTCAAGTCTTTGGCCCAGTTTTTCAGCGAGTCTTCTGCATCTATAAACAAATCATCTGCGGCATGGCTTTCGTTGACCCATAGTTTGAGCTGTGCATTGGGCAATTGAAAGTGTGAGGCAAGAAACGCGACCAGGTGAGTATGTAATGCGGCAACATCTTTGGCAAACAATAAGCCCAGGGACAGCTCATGCACTTTGTTTGCGGTGGCCTCATTTTCCTCGGCGGTGAGAATCAGCTCGGTAAAACGTGATTCCAGCACGCGAATTTTATCGCGCTGGGCGATTTGCTGACGCTCAGCCAGTGAGATGGTACCTTTGCCATGTGGGCTAGGCAAAAACAGCTCCGCCAGCAAGTGCGCATGACTTTCAAAAAAGTCTGGATGCGCCTTGAGGTAATGCTTGATATCGTTTTCGTTAATACTGTCTTCCATGCTGCTATTCTGGTCTCTCTAAATCTCTATTTCACCGTCAAAGACAATCTCTGCCGGTCCTGTCATCATGACCGGCGCGCCATCGCCCGCCCATTGAATGGTTAAAATGCCGCCACGGGTATGTACTTTTACCGGGCTTTGCAAGGTGCCAAGCTGAATGCCGCTAACAGCCGCCGCACAGGCGCCGGTGCCACAGGCCAGCGTTTCACCGCTGCCACGCTCATAGACGCGCAGATTGATTTCGTGGGCGTTGAGCACCTGCATAAACCCGGCATTCACGCGTTGCGGAAAGCGCGGGTGCGATTCTATTTGCGGGCCCAGGCTGGCGACTTCGGCGGTGTGCACGTTTTCGACCAGCATGACGGCGTGCGGGTTGCCCATGGAGACTGCACTGATGGTCACGGTATCGTGTGCCAGTGGCAGCTCGTAAGTACTCGCTTGTGCATCTGTCTCAAATGGAATCTGCGCCGGGATAAAGCGTGGCGCCCCCATATTGACCGTCACTTGGCCATCGTCTTGCAGCATCAGCGTAATCACGCCACTGGCGGTTTCCACCTTGATCTCGCGTTTATGGGTCAGGCCTTTTTCGACCACGAAGCGTACAAAACAACGGGCGCCATTACCACATTGCTCCACTTCGCCGCCATCGGCGTTAAAAATGCGGTAACGGAAATCTACCCCGGCTGTGTCGGTTGATTCGACCATGAGTAACTGGTCGCAACCGACGCCGAAAAAGCGGTTGGCGATGTGCTGGATTTGGCCATGCGAGAGATGCACGGGGGCTTGTGTAGCATCAATCACAACAAAATCATTGCCTGCGCCCTGCATTTTGGTAAATCGTAATTTCATAGCTCAAGATGATACTCCATCATGCCGTTGAAGACATCCTTAGGGCGAAGATTTATTCCTTGCCAGAAATAAACTCAGGTAAAATCTTCGTTCCCAATTTGGGTGCTGGCTTCAGCCTTTAGTCAGTGCCGTTTATTAACTTCATTACTTTTCAAGGCGTCAAACATGAGTGAATATCTTTTTACTTCGGAATCAGTTTCCGAAGGCCATCCCGACAAATTAGCTGATCAGGTGTCTGACAGTATTCTTGATGCCATTCTGGCCCAAGACCCGACAGCCCGCGTCGCTGCTGAAACCCTGGCGAACACTGGCCTGGTTGTATTGGCGGGGGAAATCACGACAACGGCCAATGTCGACTATATTAAAGTGGCGCGTGATGCGATTAAGCGCATTGGCTACGACAACACGGATTACGGCATCGACTACAAAGGTTGTGCCGTCTTGGTTGCTTACGATAAACAATCGCCAGACATTGCCCAGGGTGTGGATAACGCCAATGATGATCCGTTGGATCAGGGCGCTGGTGACCAGGGCCTGATGTTTGGCTATGCCGTGAATGAAACGCCACAACTGATGCCATTGCCGATCTGGCTCAGCCATCGCGTGATGGAGCGTCAATCACAATTGCGTAAAGATGGCCGTTTGCCATGGTTGCGCCCGGATGCCAAGTCGCAAGTGACCATTCAGTACGTGGATGGCAAACCGTTCAAAATTGATACCGTGCTGGTTTCCACGCAACACGCGCCAGAGATGTCTCTGGAGGCCATTCGTGAAGCGGTGATTGAAGAGATCATCAAGCCAACTTTGCCTGCCGAGTTGATTAAGGGCGAGATTAAATACCTGGTGAACCCGACCGGCCGTTTTGTCATCGGGGGCCCGCAAGGCGATTGCGGCCTGACTGGTCGCAAGATTATTGTGGATACCTACGGTGGCGCAGCGCCACACGGTGGTGGTGCGTTCTCAGGCAAGGATCCTTCCAAGGTCGACCGTTCGGCGGCATATGCGGGTCGTTACGTGGCGAAAAATATTGTTGCGGCCGGTTTGGCTGACAAGTGCCTGGTGCAGGTCAGCTATGCGATTGGCGTGGCTCAGCCAACGTCTATCATGGTTGAAACTTATGGCACAGGCAAAATTTCAGATGAACGACTGACCCAACTGGTACGCGAGCATTTTGATTTGCGTCCGAAAGGCATTGTCAAAATGCTGGATCTGCTGCGCCCGATTTACACCAAAACTGCAGCCTATGGCCACTTTGGCCGTGATGAGCCAGAGTTTAGCTGGGAAGCAACCGATAAAGCAGCCGCATTGCGCGCCGCCGCTGGTTTGTAAATTTAGCTGACTATCATGCATGTTAAAACATGCATGTAAAAGTAATTTTGAAGAGGGTTTTTAGCCCTCTTTTTTTTCATTTTTTTTCCGATAATCAATTATAAGATGTAAACATTGTGTAGGGTTATCAGGGCAATATGTTCAAAACAATAGCGATCAAAGAAGTGCGTTTGGGGATGTATATCCAGGAGCTGAAAGGCCCGTGGATGGACCATCCGTTTTGGCGTAGCAAATTTGTGCTGAATGATCCTGTTGATTTGCAAAAGTTAAGAGCAAGCCATTTGCAGCAGGTGGTGATTGATATCAGCCAGGGATTGGATGTGCTGCCCGAGCCTGATGTTGTTGAGCGTCAGCTCACGGATAAAGAAATGGCGATGCTGGAACTGGACGGGCCCGTTGTGGCCGAGAGAGCCAGTGCTGAAAAGTTAAAGCCGACCACACTGGAAGCTGAGCGTGAGCAGGCCGCCAAGATTATTGCCTCTTCACGCCGAGCGATTGAGTCCATGTTTAAAGATTTGCGCATGGGCAAGGCCATTGAAGCTGAGGCCGTGATGCCGCTGGTGGAAGAAATCTCGGCTTCGGTCACGCGCAATGTGCATGCGCTGATTAGCCTGGTGCGTTTAAAAACAGTCGATGATTACACCTATATGCATTCGGTGGCTGTCTGTGCACTGATGACTGCGCTCGGTAAAGAGCTTAAATTGTCCGAAACCGAAGTGAAGCAAGCCGGGTTGGCTGGCTTGATGCACGATATGGGCAAAGCCGGGATTCCGTTGCAGATTTTGAATAAACCGGGCTCGCTCACCGATAACGAATTTGATGTCATTCGCCAACATCCCCAGTTAGGGCATGACATGCTGGTAAAAGCCAATATATCCGATGCTGTGACGCTGGACGTGTGTTTGCATCACCATGAAAAAATGGATGGCTCTGGCTATCCTGAGCATTTAAGTGGTGATCAGATGACTATTTTTGCCAAGATGGGGGCGATCTGTGATGTTTATGATGCAGTCACTTCGACCCGCGCCTATAAACCGGCCTGGGAGCCTGGCATGGCCCTTAAACGCATGGCGAGCTGGAGTGGTCACTTTGACACCGAAGTGTTTAAAGCCTTTGTCAAGAGTCTGGGTATTTATCCGATCGGTACCGTGGTCATGTTGAAGTCTGGCCGGTTGGCCGTGGTGGTCAAGCAAACGCCCGATAGCTTGCTCAAGCCGGTCGTCAAAGCATTCTTCTCAACGAAGTCGAAAATACATATCCCGGTAATAGAGCTTGATTTGTCAAAAGGCATGGATGAGATTATCGGCAACGACTCTGCCACCACCTGGGGCGTGGGCAACATCGATCATTTATGGACCAACCATTGAGTGCGGGATTAGGCCTATGCTTGATGACGTAAAAAAAGGAGCCGATGGCTCCTTTTTTAGTCTGCGTCGTTTATTCTTCTGCCGGTTTTTTAGTCCGCTTGCTGGTGGCCGCTTTGGTGGTGCTGGCTTTCTTAGTGGCGGTTTTCTTCACTGTGGTTTTTGTAGTCGCTGTTTTTGCCGCAGCCGTTTTCGGCGCTGCGGCTTTCTTCGCTGCTGGTTTTTTAGCAGCCGGTTTTTTGCTGGTTTTGCCCCCGTCTTTGGCGGCTTTTTCCACCAGCAACTCCAGGGCCTGTTCTACTGTGAGCTCTTCTGGTGTGACGCTCTTAGGCAGCGTGGCGCGGATACCGTTGTGTTGCACATAAGGGCCAAAGCGACCAGAAAACACCTCAATACGACCTTCACCTGACGGATGTTCGCCAAGGTCTGCCAGTGGCGTCGGTCCATTCGCCGCGGCCAGCAGTTTCACTGCACCTTCGAGGTCTATGCTAAACACGCTCTCGGTTTTGGGGATCGATTTAAACTTGCTATCGTGGTTCACATACGGCCCAAAGCGGCCAATATTGGCGACAATTTTTTTGCCGGTTTCCGGGTGTTGGCCCAGGTCACGCGGCAAACTCAACAACATATGCGCGGTGTCGATATTGACCTGGCTCAGCGGAATTTCTTTGGGGATGCTGACGCGTTTAGGTTTTTTCTTGTCGCCTTCTACCGGCTGACCCACTTGTAAATAAGGGCCATACGGGCCATTCATCAGGTAAATGTCTTTTTGCGTATCGACATCCTGCCCGATCACCACTGGCTCGCTGGCCATATTGGCTTCGCCATCCAGATTGCGTTTGTAATCGCACTTGGGTGTGGCGTTATAGCCAGTACAGCCAATAAAGCTACCGTAGCGGCTGAGCTGTTTCTGTAACTGACGGCCGCATTTCGGGCACATCTCATCGATCAGTTCGTTACCTGGGCGCTCCACATCGGCTTTGACCTGAATCTGCTGGTTAAAGCCCTGCCAGAACTTGTCCATGACAGGCACCCAGTCCAGGTTGCCTTCGGCAATTTCGTCCAGCTCATTTTCCAGCTTGGCGGTAAAGTCGTAATCGACATACTGGGTGAAATGCTCGGTGAGGAACTTATTGACCACGCGGCCGACATCTGTCGGCGTAAAACGTTTTTTATCCAGCACCACATATTCGCGGTCTTGCAGCGTTGAGATAATGCTGGCGTAAGTCGAAGGGCGGCCAATGCCATACTCTTCGAGTGCTTTGACCAGGCTGGCTTCTGAATAGCGCGGTGGCGGCTCGGTAAAATGTTGTTCGCCGAAAATTCTCTCAACAGTCAACACCTCGCCAGTTTCAAGATGCGGCAACTTGGCTTCGGCGTCTTCGTCTTCTTTGTCGTCGTCCTTGCCTTCCATATAGACGGCAATAAAGCCAGGGAATACCAGGGTCTGACCGGTGGCACGGAACAGGTTGGCGTCTGTGCCGACAGCCAGGTCCACACTCACAGCATCATATTTGGCCTGTGTCATTTGGCAGGCCAGAGTACGCTTCCAGATCATTTCATACAGCTTGAACTGCTCGTCGTTCAAGTACTGACGCACGCTGGCAGGCGTCCGTGTAATATCGGTCGGGCGAATCGCCTCGTGCGCCTCTTGCGCATTCTTGGCTTTGGTTTTGTACATGATAGGCGACTTGGGCAGGTAGTCTGCGTCAAAGTGCTTTTTCACGTAATCGCGGATCTGCATCACGGCTTCGGCTGCCAGGCTGAATGAGTCAGTACGCATATAGGTAATCAAACCGACCGTGCCGCTACCAACGTCCATGCCTTCGTATAATTGCTGCGCGACGCGCATGGCCCGGCTGGTGGTAAAACCCAGCTTGCGCACGGCTTCCTGTTGCAGGGTAGACGTGGTGAATGGTGCGGCCGGGCTGCGGCTGCGTTGTTTTTTCTCCACCCGCGTGACTGTGGTTTTGCCAGCCGAGGCCAGCAATAACTTGCCCACAATATCCGCTTGCTGATCATGGTTGGTGACAGTGAATTGTTCTACTTTCTGGCCATTGAGTTGCACCAGTCTGGCATCAAAGCCATGGGCATGCTTGAGCGCGCCCATATGGATGCTCCAGTATTCCTGGCTGGTGAAGGCTTCAATTTCCAGCTCACGTTCCACAATCAGGCGCAACGCCGGGCTTTGTACACGGCCCGCTGACAAACCACGACGGATTTTCTTCCACAGCAACGGTGATAAATTAAAGCCGACCAGGTAGTCCAGCGCGCGCCGCGCTTGCTGCGCGTTGACCAGGTCCATGGAAATATCACGCGGATGGTCAATGGCGTGTTTCACCGCGGTTTGCGTAATTTCATTGAACTCTACGCGTTTCACCAGCTTGTTTTTGATCAGCTTTTTTTCTGCCAGAATTTCGGCGATATGCCACGAGATGGCTTCACCTTCGCGGTCCGGGTCGGTTGCCAGATAAATGCTGTCGGCATTTTTTACGGCTTTGGCAATGGCATCGACGTGTTTGCTGTTGCGGTCGATGATGTCATACTTCATGGCGAACTGCTGCGTCGGGTCCACGGCGCCATTTTTAGGGATCAGGTCGCGCACATGCCCGTAAGAAGCCAGGACCTCAAAATCACCGCCCAAATATTTTTTGAGGGTTTTGGCCTTGGAGGGAGATTCAACGATCAGCAGTTTTGACATTGAGCAGTCTGTGTAAGAGTTGGCTAGATAATAGCAAGCGTTTTAACTACTAGACAATATATCGGTGCGGAAAGTCATCAATTAAGGTCTTTCCGCATCAAAACGTTGTGTTATTCCTCAGTGGTGACCGTCATCGGGAATGGTTTGCGTGCAAACTCGATGCGTTTGTCATCCTGAGTGGCAATCGACAATGCCATGTCGTTGCTGGCAAATTTTTCGTGGTCAAACATTGGGTCTTCGTCTTCTTCCTTGGCCTGGCTCAGATGCTTGAAGTCATACAAGTCAAAGTCAGCCAGGTGTGAAGGCTCGACATTGCCAATCGCACGGAAGATGTTATTGATGCGCCCCGGTTGTTCGCGTTCCCAGTTATTGAGCATATCCTTGATTTTCTGGCGTTGCAGGTTTTCCTGGCTGCCACACAAATCACACGGAATAATCGGGAACTGCATGCCGCGCGCATAGCTGGCAATGTCTTTTTCGGCACAATAAGCCAATGGGCGGATCACCATAAACTCACCGCGGTTGGTGGCCAGTTTAGGCGGCATGGCCTTCATTTTGGCGCCGTAAAACATATTGAGGAACAAGGTTTGCACGATGTCGTCGCGGTGGTGGCCCAGGGCAATTTTATTGGCACCCAATTGCTGTGCGGTCGTATAAATAATGCCACGGCGCAGGCGTGAGCACAGGCTGCAGGTGGTTTTACCTTCGGGGATTTTTTCTTTCACAATCGAGTAAGTGTCCGCTTCTACAATACGGTACTCCACGCCCAGTTTTTCCAGGTAGGCGGGCAAGATGTCTGCCGGGAAGCCTGGTTGTTTCTGGTCCAGGTTCATCGCAATCAATTTGAAGTTGATCGGTGCGCGCTCCTGCAAGGCCAGCAAAATCATTAACATGGCGTGGCTATCCTTGCCGCCGCTCATGCACACCAGCACGGTGTCACCTTCTTCAATCATGTTGTAATCGCCAATAGCTTTCCCAGTCGCGCTAATCAACTGATTGCGCAGTTTGAGGAAGTTTTGGCTAACGTCGTCTGGATAATGTTTGGTCTTCATAGGCGCGCATTATAGCCGAAAGCAAGGTAAAGTCACGCTAAGTCTTTGATTATTCTGGTTGATTTTATTCGGATAAAGAAACATCTGCATCACAAGCTGTTCCTGCCGCGATCCAGCGCTTGAATAAACGGCTGGCCGATGCATTCATGTTTTCTGGCAGCCACCATAAAAAACGTGCCGGTTCACAGACCATGCCACATAAATAACGCTGGGTCTGGTCACTCCAAATCAGCGCCCGGCATGGTGCCTGATGTGGCCACAACAATGCCAGGCTGACCGGGCAAGGCTCGGCGGCACAACAGATGCCACAGCCGTTACACGCTTCACCCAAGGCGGGTTTGTGCGGCGCCTGCACGTGTATGGTGATGGTTTGTGACTGGGCTTTCTTGGCCACTATAAACTCAAATTGCGGCCGCCATCGACTGCCAGCACATGGCCGGTAATAAATGGTGCATCATAAATCAAGAATTTGACTGCTTTGGCAATGTCGGATGGTTCGCCTGTGCGTTTGAGCAAGGTTTGGTTGATGACTTGCTGGCGGTAGACCTCATCAAACTCCTGATTATCATCTGGCCACAACACCGGGCCTGGGGCAACAGCGTTTACCCTGACCTCGGGGCCGAGTTCCTGTGCCAGCGATTTGGTCAGGCTGACCAGCCCAGCCTTGGCCGCACTGTAAACAATATAGTGCTTTTTCGGGCGCTCAATATGCATGTCGGTAATATTGACGATGCAGCCCTGACTGGCGCGTAAAGCATCCGCTGCCGCCTGGCTTAAAAATAGCGGTGCTTTCAGGTTACTGCCCATCAGCTCTTCCCATTGTGCGGTATCTATCTGGCCGAGTTTGGTTGGGTAATAACTGGAAGCATTGTTGATCAGCGCATCAAGTCGGCCAAAGCGTTGCAAGGCAGAGGTGATCAGTTGCGATAATGCGGGCATATCGAGCAAATTTGCTTGTGCGATTACCACGCTGTCAGGCCGCGCCTGATTGAGCTCTGTTTGCAAGGTAAGCGCTTCGTCTGCACTGGTGTGGTAATGCAACAGAATATTGGCGCCTTGACGGTGTAGCTCGCGGGTGATGGCGGCGCCGACACGTTTGGCACCGCCGGTAATCAGCACGACTTTAGAAGCGGAAGGGGAATTCACGTTGGTCTCTTTATTCTGGACTGGTCACATTATAATGGCTGAATGACTGCTCAACCGAATTCTTCTCGATTACCGGCACTGGATGCCGCGGCGCAACAATACAGCGACACACTACTGGCATACATTCAGCAGCGGGTGCAGCAGCAAGGCGGCTGGATTTCATTTGCCGACTATATGCAGATGGCACTTTATACCTCCCACCTAGGCTATTACAGCGGCGATGCCAATAAGTTCGGGCTTGGTGGCGATTTTGTCACCGCACCGGAAATTTCGCCATTGTTTGCGCAGGCGCTTGCCAACCAGGTCGCGCCGGTGCTGCAGACGACTGCGGGCAATGTACTGGAACTAGGGGCTGGTACGGGTAAATTGGCGGCAGGCTTATTACTGCGGCTGGCAGAACTAGCGCAGCTGCCGCAGCATTATTTTATTCTTGAGGTAAGCGCTAACTTGCGACAGCGGCAGCAAGAATACCTGCAAAGTATATTGCCAGCAGCCTTATATTCTCGCCTGCAGTGGCTGGATGCGTTACCAGAGGCCTTGACCGGCGTTGTGGTTGGTAATGAGGTATTGGATGCCATTCCTGTGCATGTGGTTGAATGGCGAGCCGGGCAGTGGCGGGAGCGTGGTATTGGGTTTGATCAGCAATTAGTGTGGCAAACACAACTGCTGCAAGACCTGTCACTGGTGGCGGCAATTGATACGCGCCACTTACCTGACGGGTATATCACCGAAGTGTGCCCGGCCGCGCAAGGTTTGATTGCCAGTCTTGCCACCATGTTGGTGCGTGGCCTGGTATTGATGCCTGACTACGGGTTTGCTGCAAGTGAGTACTACCATCCGCAACGTGCGCAGGGGACATTGATGTGTCATTACCAACATTACGCGCATGATGATCCATTGATCTATCCCGGCCTGCAGGATATCACTGCCCATGTTGATTTTACTGCGATGGCGGAAGCCGCGGTGGCGCATGGACTGGATTGTGCGGGATATACCAATCAGGCGCAGTTCTTAATCAACTGCGGTATTTTGCAGTTGCTGCAACAGGTGCCACCAGAAGAAAGTGCGCGCTATTTGCCTATGGTGGCGGCAGTGCAAAAGTTGCTATCGCCGGCGGAGATGGGGGAGTTGTTTAAAGTCTTGGCGCTGAGTAAAGGACTGGCATTGCCGTTGATGGGATTTTTGCAGGGGGATAAGCGGCATCAGTTGTAAGTGATTATGTTATTGGATTGAGGTAAGAAGGTAATTCTTCAGTTTGTGCTTTTAAGTGGCGTTTTGTTTCGCCTTTTCGGCGAGTTACTTTTCTTTGCTTGCCCCAAGCGCAGACTATTCTATGGTCGATCTGTTTCGCCTCTAGGCGACCTTCTTTCTTATGCTTGTCCATAAGAAAGAAGGCAAAGAACANNCGTGATGGCTGGGTGCCCTCTTCTTTGGTTACTTTCTGAGGGGCAAGCATCAGAAAGTGACTCGCCGGGAGGCGAAAAAGGTATTTCAAATTAATACGCTATGTACAGTAAATAAAAGCACTTAAAGTATAATGCGCCCCATGACCGAAATCGACCCAACCCCAGAATCTTCCGAAGCGCCTTACCAGCGCCGCATCCGTAGTTTTGTCTTACGTCAGGGGCGTTTGACTAAAGGCCAGGAGCGGGCCTTGCAGACGGCTTGGCCGACATTCGGTATTGAATATACCGATCAAGCACTGGATGTGAGTCAGGCGTTTGGCCGCACCGAGAGCAAAAAAATTCTCGAAATCGGTTTTGGGATGGGCGATGCTACGGCAAAGATTGCACAAACCTTGCCCGACTGTGATTTCCTGGCGGTAGAGGTGCATACGCCGGGCGTTGGCAGTTTGCTTAAGCTGATGCAAGAAGGTGATATCAGTAATATCCGTATTATTCAGCATGATGCTGTTGAGGTGCTACAGAATATGCTGGCGGATGCCTCACTTGATGGTGTGCATATTTTCTTCCCGGATCCGTGGCACAAGAAGCGTCACCATAAGCGCCGCTTGATTCAAGCAGAGTTTGTGCAGTTGTTATGCTCCAAGTTGAAAGCGGGCGCTTACATCCATGTGGCGACTGATTGGCATGAGTATGCCGAGTGGGTGTTGGAAGTGTTGCAAGGTGAAGCACAGCTGCAAAATACGGCCGCAGATTATGCTGAAAAACC
This sequence comes from Methylophilus sp. UBA6697, assembly GCF_002454655.1. Taxonomy (NCBI): domain Bacteria; kingdom Pseudomonadati; phylum Pseudomonadota; class Betaproteobacteria; order Nitrosomonadales; family Methylophilaceae; genus Methylophilus; species Methylophilus sp. UBA6697. The sequence goes on along the minus strand of NZ_DKJH01000042.1, from coordinate 30,096 downwards.
GTCTTACCGCCCGTTGACCAAGTTCGAGAATCGCGGCCTGAAGTTAGGCCACGGTGTGTGGGATCTGGTGTTTAAACGCGTGTAATGCCTTGCATGCAAAATAAAAAAAGCAGACTGATGTCTGCTTTTTTTATCCAATGGCAGCTGGTTTGTCCTGCGCGTCGGTATCGTTGCCGAAAAACCATTCGCCTAGTACTTTTTCTGCCTCATCGACGCCTTGCTTCTTCAGGCTGGAGAAGAGTTGTACGGTGATTTTTTCGCCCCAGCCTTCTTGCAATTCTTTGCGCACTTTGCCGATCAGGATGCTGGATTCGCTGCGTGATAATTTGTCACTCTTGGTCAGCAGGACATGCACCGGTTTGCCGGAAGGGCAAAACCAGTCCAGCATTTGCCTGTCTAGCGGTGTAAGCGGATGGCGGCTATCCATCACCAATACCAATCCGGCCAGGCTTTGGCGTTCGCTGAGGTAGCGTGACAATACATTTTGCCAATGCATGCGCATGGCCTCTGGCACTTTGGCATAACCGTAGCCTGGCAAGTCGACCAGATGTTTGTCGTCGCCCAGCGTGAAAAAGTTAATCAGTTGTGTGCGGCCTGGCTGCTTACTGACAAAGGCCAGCCGGTTATGGTTGGCCAGGGTGTTTAATGCGCTGGATTTACCCGCATTGGAGCGTCCGGCAAAAGCCACTTCGATGCCACTGGCAGGCGGAAGGTCACGCAGATGATGTGCCGACAGGTGAAAGCGGGCGTTTTGAAAAACTGGCATGATGGAGTTGAGTTGCCTCAAGGTTTTATGGACTATTCAGCTGTGCATGCTATCACGAACAAGGTTTGTTTGATAAAATGGCGCAGAATAAAAATGTTGGGGCATAGAATGATGTTAAAGAGTTTTAAAGCAGGATTGTTTGTGCTGTTAGCCATGGGCGTGCAGCCAGTATTTGCTGAGGAAGCTGCTTCAGCAGAAGCCGCGCCAGTGGTGAATGGGCCAGAAAAAATTGTGCAAAACGTGTGTGCGGCCTGTCATGGTGCCGACGGTAACAGCGTGATTACCACCAATCCGAAATTGGCGGGCCAGCATCCAGAATATTTGCTCAAGCAGTTGAGCAACTTTAAAGATGGCACGCGTGCTAACCCGGTGATGGCCGGTATGGCAGGGGCGTTGAGCCAGGAAGACATGGAAGGCCTGGCGAAATATTTCTCCAGCCAAAGCATTAAACTGGCTAAATCAAAAAGCAATGGCAAGGGTTCTTTAGGCGAGAAAATCTACCGCGGTGGTATTGCGGCGACCCAAGTGCCTGCCTGTGCGGCCTGTCATGGTGCGACGGGTGCTGGTTTGCCAAAACAGTTTCCACGCTTGGCAGGGCAACACACAGACTACACCTTGCAACAGCTGAGAACTTTCCGTACCGGTGAGCGCGCGAATGCGCCAATGATGATGACCATCGCGGCAAAAATGAGTGATGCCGAGATGCAAGCAGTGGCAGATTACATTCAAGGTCTGCGCTAGTCGTTGCTGATTGAAAAAAGGTGGCTGCGGCCACCTTTTTTACTGTAGGGCTATTTTTACTGTAGGGCTAGGCAACCTTTTACGGTGGATGTCGTCCACAACTGCGCGTCTTGCGTTGTATGGCGACCATCTCGTGCGCAACCTTAACTAGTCAATTTTAAAGAGATCGTTTTGAAAGCTCCCATTTCCTTATCGCAGCGTGTGTATGAGCTATTAAGCTCAATGCGCTTTGCTGTGAGCCTGTTGACGCTGTTGGGTGTGGCCTCGATTATTGGTACCGTGCTCAAGCAAAACGAGCCTTATACCAATTACATCGTCAAATTTGGCCAGTTCTGGTTTGAATTGTTTGAAATGCTGGGTTTGCTGGATGTCTATCATGCGGCCTGGTTTTTACTCATTCTACTATTTCTAGTGGTATCGACCACCTTGTGTGTCATCCGTAATGCACCACTGATGGTCAAAGAGTGGCAAGTATATAAAGAGCACGCCACTGAAAAATCGCTGCGTTTGTTTGGTCATCAGGCCAGTTTGGCGACAACGCAGCCAGCTGCGGCATTACAAACGCAATTAAGTGAGTTTTTAAGCATAGAGCGTTATCGCTTTAAAACACGCCAGCAAGATAATGGCGATATATTGATCGCCGCGAAGCTGGGTACACACCAGCGCCTGGGCTATATTTTTACCCATGCGGCGATTGTCGTCATTTGTTTTGGCGGTTTGCTGGATGGTAATTTGCCATTCAAGGTACAGGAGCTGCTCGGCTGGAAGAAAATCGAAACGCGTGATATCTCTTCGCGCAAAGTGCCGGCAGAAAGCCGTTTGGGCGTCAATAACCTGTCATTCCGGGCCAATATGACGCTGCCGGAAGGCGAGCATGACAATGTGGCGTTTGTGCGTGTGCGTGACGGCTATCTGGTGCAAGATCTGCCATTCACTGTGGCGCTGAAAGATTTCCGCATTGAGCATTATGCGACCGGCATGCCGAAGTCGTTTGAGAGCGATATCGTCATCACCGATCCTGAGTTGAGCAAACCTATCGAAACCACGATACGCGTCAATCACCCTTATACTTATAAAGGCATCGCCATTTATCAGTCTGACTTCCAGGATGGTGGCTCGGAACTCAAATTCAAATTATGGGATTTGGCCGCCAGCAATCAGGACGGCTTTGATGTCGATGGCGTCGTGTCGCAAAAGGGATCGTTGGGCGACGGCGCACAAAAAATGACGGTGGAGTTTAACGAGTTCCGCCAGTTTAATATTTTGAACTTGTCTGCCGATGGTAAAGGCAAGCCACATAATGTTGGCCCTAATACCACCTTGAAGCTGCGTAATGCCAGTGGCCAGGCACGCGAGTACATGAGTTATATGCAGCCATTGCAATTGGATGGCCGGGCTTATTTTGTCTCAGGTATGCGTGAGACGGTACAGGATGAATTCAAGTACCTGCGCATTCCGGCGGATGCTGAATTGGAAATCAACGGCTTTATGCACTTGCGCCAGACGCTGCGTAACGAGCAGGCGATACGTGAGATTGCTAGCCAGGTAGCTAAACAGATGCCGGGTGACAATGCCGCATTAAAGGCGCAGTTTGAGCAAAGCCTGCAACATTTGCTGGTGACGTTCAAGCAAGGCGGGTACAGTGGGTTGTCGCGTATTATTGAGAGCGCAGTGCCGAAAGACCAGCGCGAGCAGGCAGCACAAACGTATTTGAAGCTACTCAACCGGGCTGCATTGCAAGGCTATCAAATGAGTCGTGCCCAGCGCCAGTTGCCACCGGCACCTGAAACCCAGGAGACGGTGATGTTTATCCAGGATAGCTTGAATGCCATGAATGACTTGTTCTTTTATGGCACGCCCTATTATTTCCAGCTCAAGAATTACACACTTAAACAGGCCAGCGGTTTTCAGTTAACGCGCTCTCCTGGTCAAAACTGGGTGTATTTTGGTTCGGTGATGCTGGTGTTGGGTATTTTTTCCATGTTCTATATTAAGGAACGTCGTCTATGGTTATTGATCAAACCTGCACGGCAAGAGGTATTGCTGGCAATGTCGTCTAACCGTAAAAATATGGATCTGGACCAGGATTTTGCACGTGTGCAACAGCAATTGACTGCGCTGCTGCTAGCGGCTGCCTGACGGAATGAAGAGGGGAATGCGATGAGTACATCATTATTAGTAAAGCCAACATCGTTTTGGCAATCATTAAGTAAGTTCGATTGGGTTTACGCCGTGCTGCTGCTGGCGGGTGGCATTTTCTCTTACCAGCGTTATGCCGGCTTTATGGATGTGTATGAAGTCAGTTTTTTGTTTGGTGCGGTGGCCTTGTTCAGTTACCTGGGCTGGCGCTGGTCGGCAATTGCGCGGCTGGTACTGGGGATTGCGGTATTGAGTCTAGTCGGGGTCTATAGCTATCAGGGCGACCTGGCGAATGGGAGTCAGCAATTCCTGCTTAAATTCTTGCTCGCCAGCCAGTCTGCTGTCATGTGGATGAACGTGTTATTTGTGCTGGCCATGCTGACCTATTGGCTGGCATTGTTCCAGAAGTCGGCGTTTACGGCAAAAGTTGCCTCCGCACTTACCTGGGCAGCGACCTTGTTTGGCTTTGTTGGCCTGATGGTGCGCTGGTATGAGTCTTACCTGATTGCGCCGGATGTCGGCCATATCCCGATCAGTAATTTGTATGAAGTATTTATCCTGTTTTGCCTGATCACCTCTTTGCTGTATTTGCATTACGAAAAACTGTTCAATACGCGCCAGTTGGGCGGATTTGTGCTGGTGGTGATTAACGCTGCGGTGGGTTTTATCCTCTGGTATACCTTTGACCGCCATGCCAACGAGATTCAACCCTTGGTGCCTGCTTTGCAAAGTTACTGGATGAAGATACACGTGCCGGCTAACTTTATTGGTTACGGTGCATTCTCGCTAGCGGCCATGGTGGCCGGTGCTTATCTGCTGGTAAAGCATGGCGTGCTGGCCAGCCGCCTGCCGGCATTGCATGTGCTGGATGATTTGATGTACAAGGCGATTGCTGTTGGTTTCGCTTTCTTTACCATTGCCACCATTCTGGGCGCGATGTGGGCAGCTGAAGCCTGGGGTGGTTACTGGTCCTGGGATCCTAAAGAAACCTGGGCGCTGATTGTCTGGCTGAATTACGCCGCCTGGTTGCACCTGCGCTTAATGAAGGGCTTGCGTGGCACTGTGTTGGCCTGGTGGGCGCTGGTCGGTTTGCTGGTCACGACCTTTGCCTTCCTTGGTGTGAATATGTTCCTCAGCGGCCTGCATTCCTACGGCACGCTTTAACTGTTAAGTGCTGCTTTATCCGCGGGCAGATGCGTATGCATCTGCCCGTTTTCTTTTCTTTTTCCTGAATTCTCCCATTAGCCAATATTAACAATAATTAATTAATGTTAATATTGGCTGGTCGGCATCGAATGGATGCTGATGACGGCAAGGTAATACTTCTTACAATGATTCGGTATCAGGAGGATTCAAAATGAAAAAGCAATTAGGATTTAGCTTGATTGAATTGGCCATTGTGCTGGTGATTGCAGGGTTGTTACTCGCGGGCGTCATGCGAGGGCAGGAATTGATTGCCAATGCCAAGGTGAAAAGTCTGGCCAGTGATTTCAGAAACATACCCACTTACTTTTATGGATATCAGGACAGGTTCCGTACCTTGCCCGGTGATGATCATGCGGCAGATACCCATGTCACTGGTACGAATGCAAGTACCAATGGGCAGGTGCAGAACGGCTTGATTCAAGGCGGCTGGAATTCAAGCACCAACACGGATGAATCATTTTTGCTATGGCAGCACTTGAGACTGGCGGGATTGGCAACGGGTACTACTGATATTGCTAACACGACGCAATATCCGCCGCGCAATAGTGAGGGCGGCCAGTTGGGCGTTACCAGTGTTGCCGACTTGACGGCAGTCACTAGCGGCACCTTTAACACTGCGCACGCCATGTGTTCTGATGCCATTCTTGGGCGATATGCGCTACAGCTGGATACCATGATGGATGATGGCGTGGGTAATAGCGGCGTGATGCGCATCGTGGTGAATGGCACGCCAGGTACGGGCGTGGCCGCGCCGGCTGCCGGTACGGCTTATTTAGTCTGCATGAGTTTTTAGTGTAGAATACAACATAAATTTGTAACAAAAGGCCTGGATTTTCAGGCTTTTTGTTTTATGTCGGATACATTCAACGTTTGAGACACATTCTGTTTTAGAATGGTAGCCGTTTTACACCACCCACTTCCTATGGCAAACGCAATTGTAGAAATCCAAGACCTGTCTTTCGGGTATAAAGGCCGCTTGTTGCATAAAGGCATCAATATGACCTTTCCTAAAGGTAAGGTGGTTGCCATTATGGGCGGTAGCGGCAGTGGCAAGACCACTTTGCTGCGCCTGATCGGTGGTCAACTCAAGCCAACCAAAGGCCAGGTGCAGGTTGGCGGTGAGATTGTGCACCAACAAAATCGTGAAGGCATTTACCGCTTACGCCGCAAAATGGGCATGCTGTTTCAACACGGTGCCTTGTTCACGGATTTATCCGTGTTTGAAAATGTGGCTTTCCCAATGCGCGAGCATACCAATTTACCTGAAAGCATGATTCGTGATCTGGTGTTGCTCAAATTGAACGCGGTCGGTTTGCGTGGTGCACATGCCTTGATGCCAACTGAGCTTTCTGGCGGCATGGCACGGCGTGTTGCGCTGGCACGCGCGATTGCGCTTGATCCCAGTATTATTATGTATGACGAACCGTTTGCCGGTTTAGACCCGATTTCGATGGCGGTGATTTGTGATTTGATTCGCAGCCTGAATGATGCGTTGGGTGCTACTTCAATTATCGTGACGCACGATGTGGAAGAAACTTTCCAGTTTGCTGATTATGTTTATTTTGTGGCAGATGGTGTGGTCGCTGCTGAAGGCACGCCAGACGATTTGCGCAATTCCGAGTTACCGTTTGTGCACCAGTTTGTGCATGGTGAAAAAGATGGCCCGGTGCCATTCCATTATGCGGCGCCTGAATATCACGCCAGTTTGTTGAGAGGTGCGCGTTAATGGTATTGCATAAATTGAAGCGCCTGTTCAGTAAGCTGGGCGCAGGCTGTATCAATAAAATCTGGCGGCTGGGTGCTGGCGGCCGTTTGTTCTGGCTGACCCTGATTTCTTCCGGTGAAAGCTTTCGCCGTTTTAGATTGACTATCCGTGAAGTGTATTTCACCGGCGTATTGTCGCTGATTATTATCCTCGTTTCGGCCTTTTTTGTCGGCATGGTGCTGGCATTGCAGGGGTATCACACCTTGCAAAAGTATGGCTCTTCGGAAGCCATTGGTGTACTGGTCGCCTTGGCACTGGTGCGCGAGCTCGGTCCGGTAGTGACCGCGCTGTTGTTCGCTGGCCGTGCCGGCACCGCGATTACCGCAGAGATTGGTTTGATGAAGGCGACCGAGCAATTGTCTGCCATGGAAATGATGGCGGTGAGCCCGATTGCACGCGTGATTGCGCCACGCTTCTGGGCGGGTGTGATTGCCATGCCAGTGCTGGCAACTTTATTTTCCATGGTCGGTATTTTGGGTGGCTACCTGGTGGCTGTGCCATTAATCGGTGTCGATGCAGGCGCATTCTGGTCGCAAATGCAGGCCAACGTCGATTGGGAATTCGATATTTTGAATGGCGTATTCAAAAGTGTGGTGTTTGGGGTGGCATGTACCATGATTGCCTTGTTTGAAGGCTATGACGCACCGCCAACAGCGGAAGGTGTGAGCCGTGCAACGACCAGAACGGTCGTGACTTCATCACTGGCCGTGTTGGGGCTGGATTTTATCTTAACGTCGTTCATGATTGCTGTTTAGCAATTGGAACGCACGGTGACTCGCGGGGAATAAACAATGGAAAGAACAACAATTGATTTGTGGGTAGGCATTTTTGTCGCGCTCGGTTTTGCAGCGTTACTTGGCCTGGCAATGAAAGTAGGCAATCTGACGACCAGCAGTATCGGCCAGACTTATCTGGTGACGGCGAACTTTGAGAATATTGGTGGTCTCAAACCACGTGCACCCGTGAAAAGTGCTGGCGTAGTGGTTGGTCGCGTGAGTGAAATTGTGTTTGACCCTAAAACTTATGAAGCCGTCGTGAGTCTGAACATCGACACGCGCTACAACTTTCCTAAAGATACGTTTGCCAATATCTATACAGCCGGTTTGCTGGGTGAGCAATATATTGGTCTGGAAGCCGGTGGTGACGAGGTCAGTCTGAAGAACGGTGACAAAATTTCTCAAACACAGGATGCTGTGGTGTTGGAAAAACTGATTAGTCAGTTTCTTTACAGCAAGGCAACCGAAAGCGATGACAAACCGAGTACAACAGCATCTACATCAACCGAATCGACAGGTGATGCGTTAGATGCAAGTCCATTGGACAAAATTGGTAAGTAACTTAATCAATTGGTAAAGGGAACACAATGAAAAAGTGGTGGATGGCAGTTGCCATGTGGCTGGTAAGCGGTGTGGCAATGGCTGGCATAACGCCGGATCAATTGGTGAAAAAGACGGCGGATGATGTGATTGAAGTCATTAGAAATGACAAAGACATCCAGGCGGGTAACCAGCAAAAGATTTTTGCCTTGGCAGAAGAAAAAATCCTGCCTAACTTTGACTTTGAAAAAGTGTCTCGCCTGGTGCTGGGTAAAAACTGGACCAATGCCACCCCTGAGCAAAAAACCGCTTTCCAGGCAGAGTTCAAGACTTTGTTGTTGCGTACATACGCTACCGCTTTGTCCAAGTATAAAAATCAAACCATTGAGTACAAGCCTTTCCGTATGGAAGCCGGTGCTGACACTGCAACGGTGAAAACCGCGATCCAGCAATCTGGTGGCGATCCAATTAGTGTGGATTACAGCCTGGGTAAAAAAGCAGATGACTGGAAGGTATTTGATATCGTGATTGAAGGTGTGAGCCTGGTTACCAATTACCGTAGCCAGTTTGCACAGGAAATCCGCCAGAATGGTCTGGACAGTTTGACGAAAAAGCTGGCCGACAAAAACAAGGCGGCAAGCGGTAAGTAATTACCTAGATTGCATTCAGGCATCTTTGGAGAATTTTGTGGCTCAAATTACGCAACAGGAAAACACTTTGCAGTTCAGTGGTAACTTGCTGATTACGAATGTCAGCGAAACCCTGAATCATTTGCAAACGTTGCATCTTGAGTCACCATTAACCCTGGATTTTACAAAGGTGGATGAGGTCGATACGGTCGCCGTCAGCCTGATTCTGGAAATTCAGCGGCAGCTTAATCATCAGCATACCGAACCTGGGGCAATGTCAGTGATTGGGGTGCCGGAAAATCTGCGAAGTTTGATGCAACTTTACGGTGTCGACGGATTCTTGTTGAGTTAGTTGAAAATCCAGTCTAACAGCCCCAGCTCTGACGAGGTGGGGTTTCGTTTTTTGTGGGATAGCGAAAGGTCATACGTGGCTGCAGCCATAGAAATTTCAGGCATTACCAAGCGCTTTGGCGAGTTCGAAGCGCTACGAGGGGTCGATTTGCGTATTGAGCAAGGCGAGTTTTTTGCTTTGCTGGGCCCGAATGGCGCGGGCAAGTCGACCTTGATTAACCTGCTGGCGGGTTTGTTGCAGCCTACTAGTGGCAGTATCCGCATCATGGGCCATGATGTGCAAACTGACTATCAGCGTGCGCGTAGCGCCTTGGGTGTGGTGCCGCAAGAACTGGTGTTTGACCCGTTTTTTAATGTGCGCGAAATGTTGCGCTTCCAGGCCGGCTATTTTGGCCATGGCCCTGAAAATGACGCCTGGGTCGACGAAGTGATTGAAGGCCTTGGCCTGACGGATAAAGCACATACCAATATGCGTAAATTGTCTGGTGGCATGAAACGCCGGGCGTTGATCGCACAAGCTTTGGCACATAAGCCGCCAGTGATTGTGCTTGATGAGCCCACGGCCGGCGTGGATGTCGAGTTGCGGCAAATGCTGTGGGCGTTTATTCAAAAGCTCAATCAGCAAGGGCATACCATTATTTTGACCACGCATTATCTGGAAGAGGCCGAAGCCTTGTGTGAGCGCGTGGCCATGATGAAGCATGGCAAGATTGTCGCGCTGGATACCACGCGTGCATTGCTGAAGAGTCATGCCGCCAAACAGCTTTCTTTGCGCCTGACTGGCCCGTTGCCAACGCAACTGCAATCTTTGCTCAAGCAACAGAATGGGGATGAAGTGGTACTGGCATTATCCGAGTTGTCACAGGTTGAAATGGTCTTAAGCGTCTTGCGTGAAGCCAATGTGGCCATTCAGGATATGCAATTGCAGGAGGCGGATTTGGAAGACGTGTTCTTGAATCTGGTCGGGAACCAGAAAGGGGCCTTAGCATGAAATGGCTAAATCCTTTCTTCTGGCTGGATGACAAAGTCAGCCCGCGCTGGCGTGGTGTTTATACGCTGTTTAAAAAAGAGCTGTTACGCTTTTGGCGTGTGGCGTTCCAAACCGTCGCTTCGCCCATCCTGACCGCATTGTTATACCTGCTGATTTTTTCGCATGTGCTGGAGTCGCACGTCAAAGTCTACGACCAGGTGAGCTATACCGCTTTTCTGGTGCCAGGCCTGATGATGATGTCCTTGTTGCAAAATGCCTTTGCCAACAGTTCATCCAGCCTGATCCAGTCCAAGGTGATGGGTAATATTGTCTTTTTACTGCTGACGCCGATTAATACACTTGAATTCTTTGCTGCATTCCTGGCGGCGTCGATGATCCGTGGTTTGCTGGTTGGTTTGAGCATTTATCTGGTGGCCTTGTGCTTTGTCAGCGTGCCCACCGTGTATCCGGGCTGGATTATCGCGTTTGCCTTACTGGGTAGTGCCTTGCTTGGTACGTTTGGCATTATCGCCGGCATCTGGGCGGACAAGTTTGACCAGATGGCGGCTTTCCAGAACTTTGTCATTATGCCGCTGACCTTTTTGTCCGGCGTGTTTTACTCGATTCACTCCTTGCCGCCGTTCTGGCAAGCTGTGTCGCAATTGAATCCGTTTTTCTACATGATCGATGGCTTCCGTTACGGCTTCTTTGGTCATGGCGATGTCTCTCCCTGGCTCAGTCTCGCGGTTGTTGGCAGCTTCTTGCTGGCATTGGCGTGGCTATGCCTAAAGATGTTAAAATCCGGTTATAAATTACGCAGTTAGCGGATAAGTGCAGGAAACAGCTTCCTGCCTCGTCCCGCTGTATTTTGTTGAATAAGTGAGGTTTTGTGTTAACAGCAGCGCAACTTGAAGCATACATCCGCAGCGGACTGGAATGCGATTACCTGAAAGTGAATGGCGATGACGGCACCCATTTTGATGCGGTGATTGTCAGCCCGGCATTTGAAGGCAAGCGCATGGTCCAGCAGCATCAATTGGTCTACGCGGCATTGGGTGACCGCATGCGTGCCGAGATTCACGCGCTGTCTATGCAAACCTATACCCCGACGCAATGGCAGCAACAGCAAGCCTAGCGTTTTAATAAATATTTGGAGTCAGTCAACATGGATGCACAAGCACAAATTAAAGACACGGTAAGCAATAACAAAGTAGTGTTGTATATGAAAGGTAGCCCGAAATTCCCACAATGTGGCTTTTCCAGCGTGGCTGCGCAAATCTTGAGCGCCTGTGGCGCCGAGTATGTGGCGATTGACGTGTTGCAAGACATGGATATCCGCGAAGGGATCAAGCAATACGCTAACTGGCCAACGATTCCGCAGCTCTATGTTGATGGCGAATTTATTGGTGGTGCCGATATTATGCGCAGTATGTATCAAAGCGGTGAACTGCAAACCCTGTTGTCGAAAGCGTAATTTTGGACAAACTGATTATTGAAGGCGGCGTGCCGCTGCATGGCGAAGTGGTGATTTCTGGCGCCAAAAATGCCGCGTTGCCGATTTTATGTGCCGGGCTGCTGGCAGAAACCCCTTTTACCTTAACCGGTGTGCCTGAGTTGCGCGACGTCGCGTCGACACTCGAGTTGCTGGACACCATGGGTGTGAAAGTCAGCAAAGAAGGCGATCAGGTCACGCTGGATGCCAGCGACGTGGCTTCGTTTGAAGCGACCTATGAAATGGTGAAAACCATGCGCGCCTCCATTCTGGTACTGGGCCCGTTGCTGGCCCGTTTCGGCACGGCGCGTGTTTCTCTGCCAGGAGGCTGTGCGATCGGCTCGCGACCGGTAGATTTGCATATCAAGGGTTTGCAAGCCATGGGCGCAGCCATGCATATTACGCATGGTTATATCCAGGCCAGCACCTTGCACTTGCCAAACCGCCGTTTGCAAGGCGCCAAGTACTATATGGATATGGTCACTGTCACCGGCACCGAGAACCTGATGATGGCGGCTGCGCTGGCGCAAGGCACCACCGTATTGGAGAACGCAGCCAAGGAACCTGAGGTCGTTGACCTGGCAGAATGCCTGAATAAAATGGGTGCCAAGATTACTGGTGCGGGTACCGATACCATTACGATTGAGGGCGTGGAGCGCCTGACCGGTGCGCAGCACCATGTGGTGTGTGACCGTATTGAAGCAGGCACTTATATGGTGGCTGCTGCGATGACAGGTGGCGAAGTGACTTTGAGAAATGCCCGCGCTGATTTGCTGGAAGCAGTGATTGAAAAGCTGCGTGAAGCCGGGGCGAATATCAGTCATGACAGTCATAGCATCACGGTCAAAAGTACTGGCAAATTGAAAGCGGTCAATGTGCGTACGGCACCGCACCCGGCTTTCCCAACCGATATGCAGGCGCAGTTTATGGCCATGAATACAGTGGCAGAAGGCGTGTGTACGGTGATCGAAACCATTTTCGAAAACCGCTTTATGCATGTGCAGGAGTTGCAGCGCATGGGCGCCAATATTGATGTGCAGGGTAATACTGCCATGGTGCAAGGGGTTTCCGCGCTGGAAGGTGCCAATGTGATGGCGACTGATTTGCGTGCGTCTGCTGGACTGGTGTTAGCCGGTTTGGTGGCAGATGGCGAAACGGTGATTGACCGCATTTATCATCTGGACCGCGGTTACGAAAAGCTGGAAGAGAAACTGAATCAACTGGGCGCCAAAGTGCGCAGATCGAATTAATCATGATTACTATTGCACTCAGCAAAGGGCGCATTTTTGAGGAAACCACGCCGCTGTTAGCGGCCGCTGGCATACAGGCGCTGGAGGATCCCGAATCTTCGCGCAAGCTGATTTTGCCAACCAATCGTGCAGATGTGCGTCTGATTATTGTACGTGCAACCGATGTACCCACTTATGTGCAATATGGGGCAGCGGATTTGGGCATCGCTGGCAAGGATGTGCTGGATGAGCATGGCGGCGAAGGTTTGTACCAGCCGCTGGACCTCAATATCGCGCGTTGCAAAATGATGGTGGCGGTGCGTGAGGATTTCGATTACGAAGCCAGCATCCGCCAGGGCGCGCGCCTGAAAGTGGTCACCAAATATGTGAAAACGGCACGCGAGCATTTTGCCGCCAAAGGCATGCATGTCGATTTAATCAAGCTGTATGGTTCCATGGAGTTGGGCCCGTTGGTGGGTTTGGCGGATGCGATTGTCGACCTGGTCAGCACGGGCGGCACCTTGCGTGCCAACAAGCTGAAAGCGGTGGAAGAGGTCGGTGCGATCAGCTCGCGCCTGGTCGTCAATCAGGCTTCTTACAAGGTCAATCGTCCCTTGTTGCAACCGATTATTGACAGTTTTGCTGGTGCTATTCAAAAAGATTAGCCGCTATTCGAAAAGATTAACTGACAGAGATCTATGAAGATTAAACGTTTAAATACGCAGGACGCAGGTTTTGATGCTGAATTAAAAGCGCTGTTAGCTTTTGAAACCGCGCAGGATGACAATATCGACCAGGTGGTTGCCAATATCCTTAAGGATGTGAAAACACGTGGCGATGCAGCGGTACTCGAATACACCAATCGTTTTGATAAAACCAACACCACCAGTCTGGCGGCGTTGGAAATCCCGCAAGCGGAATTGCATGCAGCCTTAAATGGCTTGCCAGCAGTGCAACGTGAGGCTTTGCAGGCGGCTGCTGATCGCGTGCGCAGCTACCACGAAAAACAAGTGATGCAGTCCTGGCAGTACACTGAAGCCGACGGTACCTTGCTGGGTCAGCAAGTGACCGCGCTGGACCGCGTTGGCCTCTATGTGCCAGGCGGCAAGGCGGCTTATCCTTCGTCGGTACTCATGAATGCGATTCCTGCCAAAGTGGCTGGCGTGCAAGAGTTGGTGATGGTGGTGCCGACGCCTAATGGGGAGAAGAATCCATTGGTATTGGCCGCCGCCGCTGTGTGTGGTGTGGATCGCGTGTTTTGTATTGGTGGCGCGCAAGCAGTGGGCGCCTTGGCTTATGGCACCGAGACCGTGCCGCAAGTCGATAAAATTGTTGGACCAGGCAATGCGTATGTGGCTGCTGCCAAGCGCCGTGTATTTGGCGTGGTTGGCATTGATATGGTGGCTGGCCCGTCAGAAATCCTAGTCATCAGTGATGGCCAGAGCAATCCAGACTGGACGGCGATGGACTTGTTCAGCCAGGCTGAGCACGATGAACTGGCGCAAGCGATTTTGCTGTCACCGAGTGCTGAGTTTCTTGACCAGGTGCAGGCGAGTATTGAACGCCAGGTTGGCGAAATGCCACGTCACGACATTATCCGCACTTCATTACAAAACCGTGGTGCCTTGATTCAGGTGAAAGATTTGGCCGAAGCGGCTGAGATTTGTAACTTCATCGCGCCTGAGCACCTGGAGTTGTCGATGGATGATGCCTTGGCATTCAGCAAACACATCAAACACGCCGGTGCGATTTTTATGGGGCGTGATACCTGTGAAGCGCTGGGCGATTATTGTGCCGGGCCCAACCATGTATTGCCAACCTCACGTACCGCGCGTTTCAGTTCGCCATTGGGAGTGTATGACTTTCAGAAGCGTTCCAGCCTGATTATGGTGTCATCCGCCGGGGCGCAAACACTGGGCAAGATTGCCGCCACTCTCGCGTATGGCGAAGGCTTGCAGGCGCACGCCCGCAGTGCTGAATATCGCTTGAAATAACTGGTTGAATTTAAGAGTAATGTCATGAGTCAATATTGGAGTAAGCTGGTACACAGTCTGACCCCTTATGTGCCGGGTGAGCAGCCAAAACTGCAAAACCTGGTCAAGCTGAATACCAATGAGAACCCTTATGGGCCTAGCCCAAAAGTGATTGCCGCGTTGCAGGCGGAGGCCGCTGACAGTTTGCGTTTGTACCCGGATCCGGATTCCAGCCGCCTGAAGGCAGCGATTGCCGAATATCATGGTTTGCAAGCCAATCAGGTGTTTGTGGGGAATGGCTCGGACGAAGTGTTGGCGCATGTGTTTCAAGCCTTGCTCAAGCACGATCAGCCACTGCTTTACCCGGATATTACTTATAGTTTCTACCCGGTTTATTGCGGTCTTTACGGCATTGACTTTGAAACAGTGCCATTGAATACACGGTTTGAGATTGCGATTGACGATTACTTGCGCCCCAATGGCGGCATTATCTTCCCTAATCCCAATGCGCCGACCGGAATCCCAGTGGCGCTGAGCGAGATTGAGCGCCTATTAAAAGCCAATACGCAATCCGTAGTCGTGATTGATGAAGCCTATGTTGACTTCGGAACCGAGTCAGCCGTTTCTTTGGTCAATCAATATCCCAATGTGCTGGTCACGCATACTTATTCAAAATCGCGTTCTCTGGCGGGCTTACGGGTGGGTTATGCCGTAGGGCATGCAGCCTTGATTGAGGCCTTGATTCGTGTAAAGGATAGTTTTAACTCCTATCCGATAGACCGTTTTGCGGAAGCGGGCGCTGTTGCCGCCTTGCAAGACGAAGCCTATTTTCAGCAAACCCGTCAGCAAGTGATCGCTGCGCGTGATCAATTGGTGCTTGATTTGCAAGGCTTAGGGTTCGAAGTGTTGCCATCTGGCGCCAACTTTATTTTTGCGCGCCATCCAAAATACGCGGGAGAGCAATTGGCCGCGAGCTTACGTGAACAGGCGGTGATTGTGCGCCATTTTAAAAAACCGGCACGTATCACTGACTTTTTGCGCATTACCATAGGCAACACATCTCAAAATCAGGCCTTGATGCAGGCATTGCAATCTATCGTGCAGGCTTGATGTCGTTAAAATCAAAGTATCTGCCGTAATCTGCCTGCTAATGGGCTGCAAATGGTTGTATCGTGACTTAAAAAAAATCGTCGCAATATTGTCATTTTTTTGAAAATACGGTTATGATGCACGCTATTGTACATAATGTGCAGTGAGGGTTGCGTTTGCATAATTGCTGCGCATTGATTCATTGGATTTAAAATAGAGCAAACTCGGAGGAAGAAAAATGGCACAAACCCAGATGGCATTGGACTCATTGGATTTCGACGCAACGATCGCTTTGGCAGCTAAAGTTGCTCCACACGTTGATATTCTGGAAATTGGTACCCCTTGTATCAAACACAACGGTATCGAATTGTTGAAAGCATTGCGTTCAAAATTCCCTAACAACAAAATTCTGGTTGACCTGAAAACCATGGATGCTGGCTTTTACGAAGCTGAGCCATTCTACAAAGCTGGTGCTGATATTTGTACCGTTTTGGGTACTGCAGATATCGGTACGATCAAAGGCGTAATCGACGCTGCCAACAAGTATGGCAAAGAAGCGCAAATCGACCTGATCAACGTTAAAGATAAAAAAGCCCGTACGCTGGAAGTGGTTAAATTGGGTGCACACATTATTGGTGTTCACACTGGTTTGGACCAACAAGCGGCTGGTCAAACGCCATTTGCTGACCTGGGTCTGGTATCCGGTCTGAAAACAGGTGCTAAAGTGTCTGTTGCTGGCGGTGTTAAAGCTGCAACCACTAAACAAGTAGTTGATGCTGGTGCTGATATCGTAGTTGCCGGTGCGGCTATCTACGGTGCTGCTGACCCAGCAGCCGCTGCAACTGAAATCACCAAGATCGCTCACGGTGCTGGTACTGCCACTAAAGGCGGTAACAAGTTGCTGCCATGGATCATTGCTGCAGTTGCTGCTGTATTGGTATTCTCTTTGTTGGGCAAAAAATCTGAAGAAGCTGCTCCTGCTGCTGAAGCACCAGCTGCTGAAGAAGTTGCTCCAGCTGACGCTGCACCTGCTGCTGAAGCCCCGGCTGCCGAAGAAGCTGCTCCAGCTGACGCGGCGCCTGCTGCAGAAGCTGCACCAGCCACTGAAGAAGCTAAATAATCGACTGCTACCCTTACGGATCGCTTTCTGATTTGAAAAAGCAGCCCATCTGGGCTGCTTTTTTGTTTTTCATGACAGCTTTTTGCCAGTGTGGCAGGACTTGCTGTAAAATGAACGCAATATTTGCAAACTCTCTGTGATCACCTTTCCTCTCTTATATGTCACGTCAAGCTGAAGTCACGCGTAATACGCTAGAAACACAAATTACCGTCTCGATTAACCTCGATGGCACCGGCCAATCAGACTTGCACAGCGGTTTGGGCTTTTTAGACCACATGCTGGATCAAATTGCCCGTCACGGCATGATTGATTTAAAGATTCATGCCAACGGTGACTTGCATATCGATGCACATCACACCGTTGAAGACATTGGCATCACGCTCGGTCAGGCGTTTACCAAAGCCTTGGGTGATAAAAAAGGCTTGACCCGCTACGGTCATAGTTATGTGCCGCTGGACGAGGCCTTGAGCCGCGTGGCGCTGGATCTGTCTGGCCGCCCGGGTTTGGCGTTTGATTGCACCTTCACGCGCGCCATGATCGGCGAGTTTGATGTAGACCTGATTCATGAATTCTTCCAGGGCTTTGTCAATCATGCACTGGTGACACTGCATATTGATAACCTCAAGGGTCATAATGCCCATCATCAGGCAGAGACCATATTCAAAGCCTTTGGTCGTGCGCTGCGTATCGCCGCGACCCCAGATCCACGTATGGCAGGATTGATGCCATCTACCAAGGGTGCGTTATAACGCCTGATTGCTAACCATGAGTCGCTTGCAAGTTGCCATTGTTGATTATGGCATGGGTAATTTAAGATCGGTGGCCAACGCTTTTAAAGCGGTGGCCCCTTCCATTTCTGTCGCCGTCACCAGCGATCCTGAGCAGATTGCACAGGCTGAGCGCGTGGTGTTTCCTGGACAAGGTGCGATGCCGGATTGTATCCGTGAGCTCGATGCACGCCATTTACGCCAGGCCGTGATCGATGCGACACAACAAAAACCGTTTTTAGGTATTTGCATCGGTTTACAGATGCTGTTTGAGCATTCGGAAGAGGGTGATGTGCCTGGTTTGGGTGTCTACCGCGGTGAAGTGAAGCGCTTTCCTGCAGACAAAATGCATGATGAGCAAGGTGCTAAACTGAAAGTGCCGCATATGGGCTGGAGTCAGGTGCATCAAACACAGGCCCATGCTCTGTGGTCCGAGATCCCGGATCAGGCGCGCTTTTATTATGTGCACAGTTATTATGTCGCACCAGAAGAGACTGCGTTAACCGCTGCCACGACGGCTTATCCGTTCGATTATACGGGCGCGATTGCGCGTGATAATGTGTTTGCCGTACAGTTTCACCCGGAAAAGAGCGCCAATGCAGGCTTGCAACTTTTGCGTAATTTTGTAAACTGGAAACCCTAAACGGATTTTCAGTCGTTTTAGTCACTACTCGTTATTTATCTATTGAAAACAACATGTTAATTATTCCAGCAATTGATTTGAAAGATGGCCACTGCGTCCGTTTGAAGCAGGGCCTGATGGAAGAGTCCACAGTATTTTCCGAAGACCCGGGCGCTATGGCACGGCATTGGGTAGATAAAGGCGGTAAACGTTTGCACCTGGTAGATTTGAACGGTGCGTTTGCCGGAAAACCCGTCAACGAAGATGCGATCAAGTCTATTGTCGCCGCCGTGGGTGGGGATATCCCTATCCAGTTGGGTGGTGGCATTCGTGACCTCGACACGATTGAGCGTTACCTGGATGACGGTATCGGTTATGTCATCATCGGCACGGCTGCGGTTAAAAATCCAGGTTTCTTGCACGAAGCCTGCTACGCCTTCCCTGGCCAGATTATGGTCGGCCTGGATGCCAAGGATGGCAAAGTCGCTGTCGATGGCTGGTCCAAATTGACTGGTCACGACGTCATTGACCTGGCGAAAAAGTTTGAAGACTACGGTGTGGAAAGCATTGTCTATACAGACATTGGCCGCGATGGCATGCTGACGGGTGTCAATATTGAAGCCACAGTTGCGCTGGCGCAGGCATTAACCATTCCTGTCATCGCCAGTGGCGGTGTCACCAATCTGGATGACGTGCGCAAACTGTGTGCGGTGCAGGATGAGGGCATTATCGGTACTATCACTGGCCGAGCTATTTATGAAGGCACGCTCGACTTCGCGGCAGCACAACAGTTGGCTGATCAGCTGAGCGGTCAATAATGGGCTGTGCCAAACGCATTATTCCTTGCCTGGATGTCACTGATGGCCGTGTGGTCAAAGGGGTGAATTTCCTGGAGTTGCGCGATGCCGGTGATCCGGTCGAAATCGCGCAACGCTACAACGATCAAGGCGCTGATGAGCTGACTTTTCTGGATATTACTGCCAGCTCTGATAACCGCGACCTGATTTTGCACATTATCGAACGTGTCGCCGAACAGATATTTATCCCGCTCACTGTGGGTGGTGGCGTGCGTAAGGTGGAAGATGTGCGCCGCTTGCTTAATGCCGGTGCAGATAAGGTCAGTATCAATACAACGGCGGTGCTCAATCCACAAGTGGTTGAAGATGCGGCCAGCCGCTTTGGTTCGCAATGTATCGTGGTGGCGATTGATGCCAAAAAAGTAGATAACCAGCCGTTTGAGTGGGAAGTGTTTACGCATGGTGGGCGCAATCCCACTGGCTTGGATGCCGTAAAGTGGGCGCAAAAAATGGTCAGCCTGGGTGCGGGCGAATTGCTGGTGACCAGCATGGATCGCGATGGCACTAAAATTGGCTTCAATAACCCGCTCAACAAGGCGATTAGTGATGCCGTCGATGTCCCATTGATTGCCTCTGGCGGCGTTGGTAATTTGCAGCACCTGGTGGATGGCGTGACGATGGGTGGCGCCGATGCGGTGTTGGCAGCAAGCATTTTTCACTATGGTGAATTCACAGTACAACAGGCCAAAGACTATATGCGTGAACACGGACTGGAAGTGCGATGAGCTGGCTGGATCAAGTCGCCTGGACGGCTGAGGGCCTGGTGCCTGTGATTGCCCAGGAAAAAGACACTGGCAAAATTCTGATGTTTGCCTGGATGAATCGCGAAGCTTTAAAGCTGACGCGCGATACCGGGCATGCGGTGTATTTCTCCCGTTCGCGCAATAAATTGTGGCATAAGGGTGAAGAGTCTGGCCATACGCAAATCGTGCATGATATCCGCCTTGATTGCGACGACGACGTCGTCTTAATTACTGTCGAACAACTGGGCGGGATTGCTTGTCATACCGGTCGACACAATTGCTTTTTCCAGCAATTGCAAGACGATGCCTGGGTCACGGTAGAGCCGGTGATCAAAGATCCGAAAGCGATTTATCATGAGTGATGTATTAAACCGACTGTCCGAATTGATGGAGCAGCGTAAATCGGCTGATCCATCGTCTTCTTACGTCGCCAAACTCTATGCCAAAGGCATGGACAGCATCCTGAAAAAAATAGGCGAAGAAGCGACTGAAACCGTGATTGCGGCCAAGGGCGGTAAAGCTGAAGAAATTATTTATGAAACTGCCGATTTATGGTTTCATACCTTGGTGATGTTGAGTCATGCCGGACTCAGTGCGCAGGACGTGCTGGATGAGCTGGCGCGTCGTGAAGGCTTATCTGGCATTGCAGAGAAAGCGAGCAGAACTGAATGAGTGCGGATTGTATTTTTTGCAAAATCGCTGCTGGCAATATTCCATCTAAAACAATTTATGAGGACGAAGATGTCATTGTGTTCCACGATATTCGTCCTTTGGCAAAAACGCATTTCCTGATTGTGCCCAAAGCACACATCGAAACACTGAAAGACTGTACAGCCGAGCATCAGGCGTTGTTGGGCAAGATGATGTTGTTAGCGGCCAAACTGGCGGCCGAACAAGGCCTGGTTGGTTATAAAACCGTGATGAATGTGGGTCGTGAAGGCGGTCAGGAAGTGTTTCATATTCATCTGCACGTGTTTGGCGGCGGCGCAGTGGCTTAGTACCACCAGACAAGATAAAGGAGATTACCATGGGTTCATTTAGTTTGTGGCATTGGCTGATTGTATTGCTGATTGTGGTGTTGGTATTTGGCACCAAGAAGCTGCGTAATATTGGCGGTGATGTCGGCGGTGCGGTGAATGAATTTAAAAAAGCCGTTAATGAGGGCAAGGGTGAGTCCAAGCCTGAAGAGTTGTCTGACAAAAACAAATAAGTGCTGACGCATTGTGTTTGATATTTCATTCTCAGAATTGCTGGTCATTGCTTTGGTTGCCCTGGTAGTTATCGGGCCGGAGAAGTTGCCAAAAGTCGCCCGCACTGCGGGCGCTTTTTTTGGTCGTTTGCAGCGCTTCGTCACGCAAGTGAAGGACGAAGTGAATCGCGAAACGCGTTTTGCCGAACTGCAAACACTGCAGCAGGAAGTGCAGTCCGGCTTGCGACAGGGCTATGACGAGATTGAGCAAAGCATTCTGCCGCCTGCGATGGCGGAAGTGGCGGTGAATAAAGCGCCGGTGAGCAAAGCCGTTGAGGCGACCGTGGTCGATGTCGATGTCGATGTTGTCACGGTCAAAAAACCACGCAAGCCGCGTCAGCGTAAACCTGTTACGAATGCTGAGGAAACAATTATCGAAGTCGCTCAAGCAGCGGCAGAGCATGGCGAGCATAAATTGCTGGATGCCGATCCGCAGGCGGAGTTGTTTGCTGTCGCCGCGGAAGATCAGAAGAAGCCGCGCCGTCCGCGCAATGCCGCCAAGAAAAATGACGATACAGCGCCAGTGTCTGAACACAAACCGCTTGCTTAAGCCGTTCCGGATTTCCCTTCTATCATGACGCCGACCGAAAGTTTTATCTCCCACCTGATCGAATTGCGCCATCGTTTGTTGCGAGCGATTGTCGGATGGCTGGTGGCGTTTGCTGCCTTGTTCCCTTTTGCTGATCGACTGTATAGCTTGCTGGCAGCGCCCTTACTTGCCAAATTGCCACAAGGCGCACAAATGATCGCGACCGCAGTCACCACGCCGTTTTTTGTGCCGATGAAAGTCACCATGCTGACGGCATTCCTGATCGCCTTGCCATGGATGATTTATCAATGCTGGGCTTTTGTTGCGCCTGGTTTATATGCACATGAAAAGCGATTGATCCGCCCCTTGCTGGCATCGGCAGTGGCTTTGTTTTTTATCGGCATGGCCTTTGCCTATTTTGTGGTGTTTCCTGTCGTGTTCAGCTTTTTGGTGGGTAGCGCACCGGCTGGTGTGACGGTGATGACGGACATTGCCGAATATCTTGATTTTGTGATTGGCTTGTTTCTGGCCTTTGGATTTGCGTTTGAGGTGCCGATTGCTGTGGTATTGATGGCGCTTATGGGCTGGGTCACGCTGGCACAACTCAAAGAATCACGCTCTTATGTCATCGTGGGTGCTTTTGTACTGGGGGCGATTTTCACGCCGCCAGATATCGTTTCCCAGTGTATGTTGGCCATCCCGTTGTGGTTGCTCTATGAAATTGGTCTGCTGGTAGTGCGCTGGCTACCGCAACCAGCCGCCAGCGACTCTGCTGTCAACTAAGCTATTGCGGGATTTTACTTGGGAGTGGGCGCTTACCTACGACCAATGCAATATTCACTTTCTTGCCGGCGCGTATGATGGATAAGGTGGCTTTTTCGCGTGGCTTGAGCATGGCAATAATATTCAGCATGGACTGACTATCTGCCACAGGCTTATCATCAATACCCACCAGAATATCGCCAGGACGCAATCCGGCACGATCAGCCGGGCTATCCAGCAACACGCCTGCAATCAGTGAGCCGTTAGCCGTTTTCAGGTTAAATGACTCCGCCAGCTCAGGGGTGATGTCCTGGGCTTCAATCCCGATCCAGCCACGTGTGACCGTGCCGCTGGAACTGATTTGTTCCATGACCTGTTTCGCGATGCTGACCGGAATGGCAAAGCCGATGCCCATGCTGCCGCCGTTGCGCGAATAAATCGCACTGTTGATGCCAATCAGGCTGCCGTTGACGTCTATGAGCGCGCCGCCAGAGTTACCCGGGTTAATCGAGGCGTCCGTCTGGATAAAGTTTTCAAAGGTATTAATGCCCAAATGGTTGCGGCCCAGCGCACTGATAATGCCTTGGGTCACGGTCTGGCCGACGCCGAACGGGTTGCCAATGGCCAGCACGACATCGCCAACTTTCATTTGGTCACTATTACTAAAGGTAATCGCTGGCAGATTTTTACGGTCAATTTTTAGCACTGCCAGGTCTGTGTCCGGGTCGGTGCCAACCACGGTAGCGGACGATTTGCTGCCATCACTGAGCGCTACTTCAATCTGGTCGGCCGAGCTGATGACGTGGTTGTTGGTCAGGATCAGGCCATCAGCGCTGACAATCACGCCGCTACCCAGGCTGTTTTCTGGCTGCTCGTCCTCTTCTTCCATTTCGTCGCCGAAAAAGTGACGGAACAACGGGTCATTTTTTAAGGCATGGTGAGGATCCTGGCTAATGCGTGCGGTGGTGAATATATTGACCACTGAGGGCATGGCTTTGCTGACCGCTGTACGGTAGCCGTTTTTTGCAATGGCAGCGGTAGTGTTGGTGGCGGCTTGTTTGGTGACCACTGGTTGGCTGGGTTGTGTTAATACGCCGGGATAAAATAACTTCAAGACAAACAAAATGCCCAGACAAACGGTGACGGCTTGTGAGAAGATAGACCAGAGATGTCGCATAATTGCAAAAGTAAGTGAATGTCTTAACAAATGCCTAGTATATATGAGAGTCAGAGATGGAATTGAATCTTCTTGTCACTGAGTTAGCCAATTTTTTACAAGTTGGCAAATTTCAAGATTATTGCCCAAATGGTTTACAGGTAGAAGGTCGACCGCAAGTCAGGCGTATTGTCAGTGGCGTGACGGCTAGCCAGGCCTTGATTGAGGCGGCGATTGCGGCAGACGCCGATGCGATTCTGGTACACCATGGATACTTTTGGCGCGGTGAGGCTGCAGAGGTGACAGGCCTGAAACGTCAGCGCTTAAAACGCCTGCTGACACATGATCTGAGTCTGTTGGCCTATCATTTGCCGCTGGATGCGCATGCTGAAGTAGGTAATAACGTGCAGCTGGGTAAAGTGTTCGAGTGGTCAGTCACACGTTATCTTGATGATAAAAACATGTTGCCTGTGGCTGAGTTGCCACAAGCCATGACGCTCGCGCAGCTGGGTGAGTATGTGAGCACCTGCCTGGGGCGGCAGGCGCAGTTGCTGGGTGATCCGCAAAAACAGGTGCGAACAGTGGCCTGGTGTACGGGGGCGGCGCAATCCTATATCCAGCAGGTGGTGAATGCCGGCGTGGACGTGTTTATCAGTGGTGAGGTCTCGGAGCAAACCTGGCACACCGTGTGCGAAACTGATACGGCTTACATTAGTGCTGGCCATCACGCCACTGAGCGCTATGGCGTGCAGGCCCTGGGGCAATGGATCGCCGAAAGGTATGGCATTGAGCACATTTATGTTGAGCTGGATAACCCAGTTTAGTTGATTAATATCAATGACTTATTGAATTAAATTTGGCTTGTTTCTGCGAAAAATGTATAATCGCGACTCAAGTTTTGATCACACTGTTGCCCCAAAAGGGTAGATTAAGGAAGCCAATGTCAGAAAACAAAATTGACAACAACTGTTTGTCGTTTTGCCAGCCATCTGAGGTGGATTTGCAAAAACGCGACTTCTTGGTGAAAGCCACGGCGGCTACAGGCGCTGTGGGTGTTGCTGCTGTTGCGGTGCCGTTTGTCGGCAGCATGTTGCCGAGTGAGCGCGCCAAAGCGGCCGGTGCACCTGTGGAGGTGGATATCAGCAAGCTGAAGCCAGGTGAGAAAATGACGGCCGAGTGGCGCGGTCAGCCGGTATGGATTGTGCGCCGTACACCAGAAATGCTGGCCAAACTGGTTAAGCATGACGATCAGTTGTCTGATCCTAACCTGGAAGTACCACAACAGCCTGAATACTGTAAAAACAAAGATCGTTCAATTAAGCCTGAATACGCTGTGATGTTGGGTACATGCACGCATTTGGGTTGCTCGCCAAACGATAACTTTGTAGAGACGGCGGAGTGGCCAGGTGGTTTTGTCTGTCCATGTCACGGCTCTAAATTCGACTTGTCCGGTCGTGTGTTCAAAGGTTCACCAGCACCCAAAAATCTGTTGATCCCACCACACCAGTACCTGACAGACACCACATTGCTGATTGGTGAAGATAAAAAGGCGGAGGCTTAAATATCATGGCAAATAATAATAAAACGATTGCCGCTGGCGTGCTGGATTGGGTAGATGCCCGTTTCCCGCTGACCAGTACTATCAAGGGACATCTGACCGAGTATTACGCGCCAAAAAATTTCAACTTCTGGTATTTTTTTGGTTCTTTGGCTTTATTGGTGCTGGTACTGCAAATCGTTACCGGTATCTTTTTGACCATGAACTACAAGCCAGATGCTGAATTGGCATTTGCTTCAGTGGAATACATCATGCGCGATGTGTTCGGCGGCAACATTATTCGCTATATGCACTCTACCGGCGCTTCCATGTTCTTTGTGGTGGTTTACCTGCACATGTTCCGTGGCATTATTTACGGCTCATACAGAACGCCGCGTGAACTGATCTGGTTGTTTGGTGTGGGTATTTTCCTGGTGTTGATGGGTGAGGCGTTCTTCGGCTACCTGCTGCCATGGGGTCAAATGTCCTACTGGGGTGCGCAGGTGATTGTGAACCTGTTCTCTACCGTGCCATTCATCGGTCCTGACTTGTCCGAGTGGTTGCGTGGTGACTATCTGGTGTCTGATGCAACCTTGAACCGCTTCTTTGCTTTCCACGTGATTGCTTTGCCATTAGTGCTGTTGGGCCTGGTCGCTGTGCATATCGTTGCTTTGCACGAGGTTGGCTCTAATAACCCTGATGGCGTTGAAATCAAAAAGCATAAAGATAAGGCAACCGGTATTCCGCTGGATGGCATCCCTTTCCATCCTTACTACTCGGTAAAAGACCTGGTAGGTGTGGTCGCGTTCCTGATGGTGTTCTTTGCCATTGTGTTCTTTATGCCTGAGATGGGTGGTTACTTCCTTGAAGCTAACAACTTTGTTCCGGCTGATCCGCTGAAAACCCCTGCACACATTGCACCGGTATGGTACTTCACGCCGTATTACTCCATCTTGCGTGCCGTGCCGCCAATCGGTATTTCGCAATTCCCCGGAGTAGTGGCGATGGGCTTGTCAGTTGTTGCATTTGCCTTTCTGCCTTGGTTGGACAGAAGCCCGGTGAAGTCGATTCGCTACCGTGGCAAATTGTACAAGC
The DNA here is from genome assembly GCF_002454655.1 of Methylophilus sp. UBA6697. NCBI lineage: Bacteria > Pseudomonadati > Pseudomonadota > Betaproteobacteria > Nitrosomonadales > Methylophilaceae > Methylophilus > Methylophilus sp. UBA6697. The sequence continues at coordinate 3,993 of NZ_DKJH01000042.1, read as the reverse complement.
GCTGGTTGACCGCCTTTGTTATCAGCTTTGTCATTCTGGGCTATCTGGGTACGGTTCCGGGTGATGTCTGGGGTCAGTTCGGGCCATGGCTGGGGGGCGCAGACCGTGCGACTGTGGTTGCCCGCATTTGTATGGCGATTTACTTTGCATATTTTGTATTAATGCCTTGGTACACCAAAAAAGATCAAACCAAGCCTGTGCCAGAAAGGGTGACATACTAATGATGAAGAAAATGTTTTTGCAGGCTTTTGCTAGCCTGACACTGCTGGTTTCTGGCGTGGCATTGGCCAATGAAGTGCACATTGATGTCAAGGCACCAATCAAGATGACGGATAAAGCGTCATTGCAGCGCGGCGCCAAGATTTTTGTCAATTACTGCTTGAATTGCCATAGTGCCAATTACATGCGCTACAACCGTTTGCAGGATATCGGCCTTACCGACAAGCAGATCAAGGAAAACTTGCTGTTTGCCGGTGAAAAGGTTGGTGAGACCATGCGCGTCAGCATGAATCCTAAAGATGCCAAGAAATGGTTCGGTGCTGCACCGCCTGACTTGAGCGTTGAAGTGCGCGCGAGGGGCGCGGACTGGGTGTATGCCTATCTGCGTAGCTTCTACAAGGACGACACACGTCCAACCGGCTGGAATAACCAGGTGTTTGACAAAGTGGCAATGCCGCACGTGTTGTATGAGTTGCAGGGTGTGCAAGTGCTGGATCATGAAACACACACGCTGAAGCTGGAAAAAGCAGGCAAGCTGAGTCCTGAGGAGTACGACCAGTTTGCGGGTGATTTGACCAACTTCCTGGCATTTATGGCTGAGCCAGCCAAACAATCCCGCTATTGGATTGGCGTACTGGTGTTGCTGTTCCTGTCTGTATTGTTCGTCTTGGTGAAGAAAATCAAAACCGAATACTGGAAAGATATTCGCTAATTGCAAACCAAGTCCGACACCAAGGCGTGAGGCCTTGGTGTCTTTTTTTATAGGGAAAATAAATTATGATGAGATTGTATTCGGGTACTGTCGATCCTTACAGTCACCGTTGCCGTATCGTATTGTTCGAAAAAGGCATGGATTTTGAAGTCATTGATGTTGACCTGACCAACAAAACCGAAGATTTGGCCATTTTGAATCCATATGGCGAAGTGCCGGTGTTGGTTGAGCGCGACCTCGTGTTGTCGGAAGCCAATATCATCAATGAATATATTGATGAGCGCTTTCCGCATCCGCAGTTAATGCCTGCGGATCCTGTGATGCGCGCACGGGCGCGACTGTTCCTGTACAACTTTGAAAAAGACTTGTTCAGCCATATCAAGGATATTGAATCCAGTAATGAAGAGACGGCAGACAAGGCACGTAAAGTGGTGCGTGATAACCTGACGCAATTGGTGCCGATTTTTGGTAAGCAAAGTTACCTGATGGGTGATGAATACTCCATGCTTGACGTTGCCATCACGCCATTGTTATGGCGCTTGGGCCATTACGGCATCGAATTGCCAAACCAGGCTTCGCCATTGCTGAAATACGCAGAGCGCCTGTTCTCCCGCCCGATGTACGCGGAAGCCATGACGCCTTCTGAAAAGGCAATGCGTAAATAACGTCAGCCAGTCCCCAAGCAGCGCGAATACCCTTCGCGCTGTTTTTTTAAGGAAATTCGCATGAGCACCCTGATTCCTACCACCGCTTACCTGATACGTGCCATACATGAGTGGTGCGTTGATAATGGATTGACGCCACATCTGCTGGTGAAAGTCGATGCGCATACGCGGGTACCTATGGCCTATGTAAAAAATGGCGAGATTGTGCTCAACATGAATTACACAGCGGTGAAAGATCTGCATATCGATAACGATGCAGTAGTGTTTTCTGCCCGTTTCAGTGGGGTTGCGCAGCATATATATGTGCCAATTAGCCGGATAGGTGGCGTGTTCGCGCGCGAAAATGGCCAGGGCATGTTTTTTGAAGTAGTGGATGGTCAGGCCCCTGAGCCGGGAACCCGGGCTGCAATGCCAGTGGATGAGGTGCCGGAAGTGCCTGCTGCTAAAAAATCTCACCTCAAGGTAGTTAAGTAGTAAACGGCCTGTTTGCCATCGTCTGTGGCGCGATTTGTCTATATGCAGAAACGGTGCTGCATTTTTTCAGCGAAAAATAAAAAATTCTTAAAAAAGCACTAGATCACTTCCTAAAAAAAGTGATATAGTTGCGCCTTCCTGAAATGCCGGGTTAGCTCAGTTGGTAGAGCAGCGCACTTGTAATGCGAAGGTCATCAGTTCGATTCCGATACCCGGCACCAAATTTATGTTGGCTGACATTGACGTCAGTGACATTAACCGCGATAATCGCGGTCGATTTTTTGGAGAGGTGGCCGAGTGGTTAAAGGCGACGGACTGTAAATCCGTTCTCTCTGAGTACGCTGGTTCGAATCCAGCCCTCTCCACCAAAAAATGATTGCCTGTAGGTATTGCTGTAAAGCGGGTCGGTGAGAACCCTCCTTGGGTGTTCTGCATAGTGCGGGTGTAGCTCAGTTGGTAGAGCACTTGCCTTCCAAGCAAGATGTCGCGAGTTCGAACCTCGTCGCCCGCTCCAACAATAACAATAGGCAAAACGCCCATGTGGCTCAGTGGTAGAGCACTCCCTTGGTAAGGGAGAGGTCGCGGGTCCGATTCCCGCCATGGGCACCAGATTTGCTCTGTAAATATACGGGGCTTGGTAAGTAGTCGCGTGCAAGGGTGCTGTCATCCGCGTCGCATAATTTGTGAAAACAATTATTGGCTTTATTTAGTACTAATAAAGGAAAAACATCATGGCAAAAGGCAAATTTGAACGTACCAAGCCACACGTGAACGTTGGTACGATTGGTCACGTTGACCACGGTAAGACGACATTGACAGCGGCGATCACCACTGTATTGACGAAGAAATTTGGCGGCGAAGCAAAAGCTTACGACCAAATTGACGCGGCACCAGAAGAAAAAGCACGTGGTATTACGATTAACACAGCGCACGTTGAGTACGAGACAGCTTCACGTCACTACGCACACGTTGACTGTCCAGGTCACGCTGACTACGTTAAAAACATGATTACCGGTGCTGCCCAGATGGACGGCGCGATCCTGGTATGTTCAGCTGCTGACGGCCCAATGCCACAAACACGTGAGCACATCCTGTTGGCCCGCCAAGTTGGTGTTCCATACATCGTTGTGTTCCTGAACAAAGCAGACATGGTTGACGACGCTGAGTTGTTGGAGCTGGTTGAGATGGAAGTGCGTGACTTGCTGAGCAAGTACGACTTCCCAGGTGATGACACCCCAATCATCCACGGTTCAGCTAAATTGGCGCTGGAAGGCGACCAATCAGACATCGGCGAACCAGCGATCTTCAAATTGGCTGAAGCGTTAGATAGCTACATCCCAACACCGGAGCGCGCAATCGACGGCGCATTCCTGATGCCAGTAGAAGACGTATTCTCTATCTCTGGTCGTGGTACTGTAGTAACCGGCCGTATCGAGCGTGGTATTGTTAAAGTCGGCGACGAAATCGAAATCGTAGGTATCAAGCCAACATTGAAAACAACATGTACTGGTGTTGAAATGTTCCGTAAACTGCTGGACCAAGGTCAAGCAGGCGACAACGTAGGCGTATTGCTGCGTGGTACTAAGCGTGAAGAAGTTGAGCGTGGTCAAGTATTGTCCAAATCAGGTTCTATCAAGCCACACACCAAGTTCACAGCAGAGATCTACGTGTTGGGTAAAGATGAAGGTGGTCGTCATACACCATTCTTCAACGGTTACCGTCCACAGTTCTACTTCCGTACAACTGACGTAACTGGTGCAGTTGAATTGCCAGCAGGTACCGAAATGGTAATGCCAGGTGACAACGTATCCATCTCAGTTGCACTGATTGCCCCAATCGCGATGGAAGAAGGCTTGCGCTTCGCTATCCGTGAAGGTGGTCGTACCGTTGGTGCTGGCGTCGTTGCCAAAATCATCGAGTAAT